>JBDTQV010000052.1:0-10271 GCA_039932015.1 Gemmatimonadota bacterium
ATCAACAGCTCGAGCCGGGGAAGTGCGCCGTACGTCAGCGCAAACGGCAGCGCCGACTCGGTTCCGTCCGCGGACGTTTGATATTCGAACGCGCCGGCCGCTTCCACGCCGCCCGCGGGCAGCACCCGCGCGGTTTCGGTTTCCAGAACCTGGGACCGGGCCGTCCCTGCAATCAGGACGGCCAATGCCGCCGCGCAGGCGACAATCCGAAGGCGTGGCATTGCTACTCCTCGTGGTCGAGCGTCTCACCAGCCGGACCAACCTGGATTTCCGAGTGCTTCTTTCCGGTGTGAACCTGCGCCTCATACGCCACGAGCCGTCCCTGCTTCGTGAGCGACTCGATTTTCACGATACGCCCCTGGCCGGACTTGCTCCTGAGGGCCGACTGCACGGACGCCGGAAGCGCGGCCATCGTCACCTGCTGTTCGACTTCGACCACCGCGCCCGTCGAATCCATGAGCACGTCGCGGCTCAGTCCGTTGGCCTTCATTTCCGTCTCATAGAAGGTTTGTCCGTGCTCGACTTCGCGGGCGTATCCCTTGACGGTGGCGCCTTTGCTGTTGGCGGCTACCGCCTGTCGCACCGCCGCGGGGAGCTGCGCGTGGGTGACCTTGGATTCCTGCGCGTGAGCCGGCGCCGCGGCCAGGATGGCGCTGACGGCGATCACGCCGGGAATGGCAGTGAGTTTCAGCATATGGATCTCCTCGAGAAATCGTGGGCCCGGCGAGCAGTGCCGCCGCCGGTGCTGTGATCATTGAGACTGCAGCATACCCGCGCATGGTGACAGGCGCATGACAGGGTGATCGCGGACACGGGCCGGCGCCCTGCGAGAGCCTAGCGTACGCCGGCACCGGCCACTGGACCATCCGGATGATCGGGGAAACGCATAACGGGGGAGCAGTACATGGCAGCCGCAGAGGCGCACCGGCACCCGCACGCCGATGATCTGATGAGCAAGGTGCCGCAGGTCACACTGATGTTCTGGGTCGTCAAGATTCTCGCAACAACGCTCGGCGAGACCGGCGGCGACTCACTGTCAATGACGCTGAACCTCGGCTATGCGATCAGCAGCCTGATCTTCCTCGCCTTCTTTGCCGTCACGCTCATTGCACAGGTGCGCTCGAGAAAGTATCACCCGTTCGCGTACTGGGCCGTCGTAGTGGCGACGACGACCGTGGGCACGACGACCTCAGACCTCCTCGACCGGACGCTCGGCCTCGGCTACGTCAAGTCATCGATCATGCTCTTCTGTGGTGTTCTCGTCGTGCTGTTCGTGTGGCACCGCGTGACCGGCCGCATCGAATTCGAGAACATCCGGACCCGGCGGGAAGAGACCTTTTACTGGCTGACCATTCTGGTCTCGAACACGCTGGGCACCGCTCTCGGCGACTTCGTCGCCACCGACGCGGGGCTTGGCTTCCAGCGCGGCGCGCTCATCTTTGCCGGCCTTCTGGTGGTGATCGCAGCGGCGCATTTCTGGGCTCGCAGCATCGCGCCCGGCATCCTGTTCTGGTCGGCCTACGTGCTTACGCGGCCGCTGGGCGCGACCATCGGTGATACGCTGACCAAGCCCGCGGCCCAGGGCGGGCTCGGGCTTGGCCGAATCGCCTCGTCGCTCGTCATCGCGGCGCTGATGGTGGTTGCCATTCTGGTGATGACGTGGCGGCGGCCGCATGACGAGCGCGCGGCCGGAGATTCAGGCCAGCGCTATTCGTAGCGCAGCGCCGTAATCGGGTCGAGGCTCGCGGCGCGACGTGCGGGCCAGATCCCGAAGAAGAGGCCGATGACCGCGCTGAATCCAAACGCGACCACGATCGAGGTCGGCGACACGAGCACGTTCCAGTGCGCGAGCTTCGACAGCACGATCGCGGTGCCGGTTCCGACCAGGATGCCGATGACGCCGCCGGTCAGACAGAGCACCAATGCTTCAATCAGGAACTGGAGCATGATGTTCAGCCGCGTGGCACCGAGCGCCTTCCTGACGCCGATCTCGCGGGTGCGCTCGGTGACCGATACCAGCATGATGTTCATGATGCCGATGCCGCCGACCACGAGGCTGACCGCCGCGATGCTCGCCAGCAACGATGTAAACACCTGCGTCGCCTGCTGCTGCGTCGCCAGGATGTCCTGCTGGTTGCGCACCTGGAAATCGTTATCCGCGCCCGGTCGAATCTTGTGCTCGCGGCGGAGCACCCGCTCCATGTCCACCATGCCCTGCTCGAGCGGAACCTTGTCGGCCACCTGCACCGAGATGGAACGGATGCGCTTGGTGCCGAAGATCCGGAATTGCGCGGTGTGGATCGGAATCAGAATCTGTTCGTCCGGGTTCTGGAACGAGCCGGCCGACCCTTTCGGACTCAGCACCCCGATGATCTCGAACGGCACCCCCCGAAGGAGAAGCGTCTGGTGGATCATCGCCGCCGGATTGGCGCCCAGCATCGTGGGGACGTCGGAGCCGAGCACCGCGTAGCGCTGGCGGGCCTGGTCGTCGCCGTCGGTGAACATTCGGCCGTAGGGCAGGCTGTAGTTGTGCATAGAGGCGTACGCCGCAGTGGTGCCGACGATCGAGGTGTTGGCGTTGGTACCGCCGAGCTGCACCTGCATCTGTCCCTGCAGCTCCGGCACCACGGCCTTGATCAGCGTCGCGTCGCGCCGGAGCGCCTCGTAATCGTCGGTAGTGAGTTGGGTCCGGTCACGGTCGGCGATGCCGCCGCGGAATCCCTGGCCCGCGTAGATGGTGAGGATGTTCGCGCCGAGCGAGGCGATGCGATCCTCGATGGCGCGCTGGGCACCGGAGCCGAGCGCAACCATCGTGATCACCGCGCCCACGCCGATGATGATGCCGAGCATGGTGAGTCCGGCCCGGAGCTTGTTGGCGCGGATCGACTGGAATGCGACCGCGATGGTTTCGCCGACTAGCATCCTACCGACCTCCGGTGCTCGGGCGGGCCGGCGTCTGCTGCTGCATTCCCGGCACGCCGCCACCACCGGTGACGCGATTGATCCGGTCCTTCAGGTCCTGCTGCGACTGCACCATCCCGGCGCTCGGCAAGACCAGCACTGAATCACCCTCGGCGAGGCCGGCGGTCACTTCGCTGTAATCCAGGTCGGTCAGGCCGGTCCGGATGTTGACCGGAACGATGGCCCCGGCGCGTTTGACGAAGACGATGTAAGTGCCGCCGAAGTCCGCGCCGTTATTGCGCCGGGACCCGCGGCCCGCCGCGCCGGCTCCGCCCCCGCGCCCGCCGCCCATCCCCTGGAAGACTTTCCGGAGCAACGCCGTTTCTTCAGCGGTCGGCTGGCCGCCGCTCATCCGCTTCTGCATGATCGCCTGCACCTGGGCGGCGGTGACGCCGGCCGGCAGCGCGACGGTGGTCCCGTTCGGCAGCGTCATCGTGTTGCCGCCGCCGGCCGCCTTTGCGGCCGAATCGCCGGGGGTGGTCGCGCCCATCGACGTGCGGCCGGCCGAATCAGCGGTGGGGTTCCCCGGCTGGCGCGGAGCGGGCGGCGCTGCAGCGGCGAGCTGCTTCTGCACCTCGGCCGGATCGAGACCGAGTACCTGCGCCGCGGATCCGACATCCCGTGTGGTACGGAGCGCCGAATTGGGAATCGCGAGCACGCTGTCACGCTCGCCGATGTGGATCTGCACTTCGGTGTTCATGCCGGGGCGGAGCAGACCGTTCTGGTTCTGGATGCGGACCCGCACCGGAAACATGGTCACGTTCTGCTGCACCGTGGCCTGCGGTTCGATCTTGAGTACGGTGCCTTCGAACGGGCGGTTGGGATAGGCATCCACGGTGATGGTGGCCGGCATCCCCGGCCGCACCTTGCCGATGTCGGTTTCATCCACCAGGGCGTTGACCTGCACCAGGTTGAGGTCCGCCATCTTGAGCAGGACGGTGCCGCCGCTGACGGTGCCGGTGGCCGACTGGATGAGCTGGCCACGCTCGACATCCTTTTCGATGATCGTGCCATCAATGGGCGAGCGCACGTTGGCGTCGGTCGCCTGGATCTGGGCGTTCTCCACCGCCACCCGCGACTTGATCACCGCCGCCTGCGCGTTGGCGTAGCTGAGCTGCGCCGTCTCGTGCTCCTGCTGGGTAATCGACTGCGACTTGTACAGCTCGTCCGAGCGCTTCTTCTGCGCGGCGGCATTGGCCAGCGTGGCCTGCGCCACACTGACATCGGCGCGCGCCTGAGCCAGGTTGTTGTTGGGCACCCGCGGATCGATCCGGACCAGCAGCTCGCCGCGCTTCACTTCCTGACCGGTTTCGGCCAGCATTTGCAGGACCTCACCCGAGGCTTTCGACTTGACCTCGACGGTCGTGTCCGGCTGGATGGCGCCGGCCGCCTGCGCCGAGACGATGATGTCGCGCCGCTCGACGGGAACCGCCTGGTACACGAGTGGAGGTGGCGCCTTCTTGCAGGCGGTCGCGGCGGCGATGATGGCCAGGACCGCGGCGGATCGGATACGCGTCATCAGTTGTGCCTCTCGGTAAGAAAGTCGCGCTCGACCTTGCCATCCTTCAGGTGGAACTGGCGGAGGGCGTGCGCGGCGATGTCGGCCTCGTGCGTGACGAGCACGATGGTCTGCCCGTCCTTCCACAGTGTCTCGAACAGCGCCATGATATCGGTGCTGGTGGTGCTGTCGAGGTTGCCGGTCGGTTCGTCGGCCAGCAGAATGCTCGGCTGGTTCACGAGCGCGCGCGCAATCGCGACGCGCTGGCGCTGGCCGCCGGAGAGCTCGTTTGGGCGGTGCGTCATGCGGTCTCCCAGCCCGACGCGGGCGAGCGCCTCGGTTGCCATGGCCTTCCGGTCGCGGGCGCCGATGCCGGCGTACACGAGCGGCAGCTCCACGTTGTTCAACGCGGACGCGCGCGGCAGGAGGTTGAACGTCTGGAAGACGAAACCGATCTCCTTGTTGCGGATTCGCGCCAGCTCGTCATCGGAGAGCTCGCTCACACGATGGCCGTTGAGCCAGTACTCGCCCGCGCTCGGACTGTCGAGGCAGCCGATCATGTTCATGAGCGTGCTCTTGCCGGAGCCCGACGGCCCCATGATCGCGACGAACTCGTTCTTCCGGATCGTGAGGTCGACGCCGCGCAGCGCGCGGACGATTTCGCCGCCCATGTCGTATTCGCGCTGCAGATTGCGCGTGACGATGACGGCATCGCGCGGGACGTCGGACGGCAGCATTGCCATCCGCTCATCGGTGTTGTGAATCGCGGTGGTCATAGGCTCCGTCCGAGTAGGGCTTCGATCTGGGCGCGCGCGCGGAGGTAGTTGAACCGGGCGGTGACCGCATCCACCTCGGCCTGGTTGAGCGATTCCTGCGACGTCAGCATATCCACGATGGTCGCGGCGCCAAGGCGATAGCGCTCCTGTACCACACGGAGGTCTTCCGTGGCCGCGGCGACGCTCGTCTGCGCGATGTCGATCCCCGCGCGTGCAGACTGCAGCGAGGCGATCTGTCCCGTGAGCGTCGTCTCGATGGCGCGCCCGAGATCCGCCGCGTTCGCGGCGGCAATGTCGAGATTGGCCTGCTGCGTGGCGATCTGCTGCTCGCGTCCGAACCGGTTGAAGAGGTTCCAGCTCAGCTGCAGACTCACCTGTCGCTGATTGAACAGGTGATAGTTGGTCCGGTTGCTGCCATTGAAGCTGGTGGCGCCCGCGAGCGTCAGGGTGGGCCAGTAGCCGGACCGGGCCGATTTGAGCGACGCTTCCGCGGCACGCGAGCTTGCGAGTGCCGCCTGCACCGATGGCGACTTCTCGTAGGCCTCCGCGCGGAGCGCGGCGCTGTCGACTTCGGCGCTGATGTGATAGAGCGACGAGTCTTCCGCCGGGCGCACGCGGCCGGTTGCGCCAATGTTGCGCGCGAGATTTGCTTCGGTGGTGGTGAGCGTCGTCTGCGCCTGCAGCAACTGCAGCTGTGCCGTGCCGAGGGTGACGCGTGAACGAAGCGAATCGGATCGCGTGGCGGAGCCGGCCGCGAGCTTGTTCACGGCGACCTTGAGCTGCTCCTCGGCGCGGCGGACACTCGCCTCCCGTACCGCGAGCAGTTGCCGAGCGGCGAGCGCGTCGAAGAATGCGTTGGTGGTCGTGAGCCGCTGCAGGAACTTTGCGTTCAAGAGCGACGCGTCGGCGGCCTCAGTGGTCGCGCGCGCCGCGCCGATGTCCGCGCCGCGGCGGAAGCCGGTGAACAGATCGATGCTCGCGTTGACTCCCGAGCTCAGACTGGTCGTGCTGCTGCCGCCGGGCAGCACTTCACCAGTGATCGGATCGATGCGCGAAGTGCCGTCGGTTGCGCTCTTGCTGCCCGACGACGAGAGCGAGAGGTTCGGCAGATATGCCGCGCGCGTGGTGCGGAGCCGCGCATCCGCGCTGAGGACGTTGGCCTGCGCCTGGATCACGGATGGCTGCACCCTCTCGGCCAGCTTGATGGCGTCGGCCAGGCTCACCTCGCGCTGCTGCGCCGCGAGTGGTGCCGCGCCGCTCAGCAGGGCAGCCGCGACCATGAGTTCAGCGCCTTTCACGCGAGCCTCCTTGTGCCGCGCGCATCGCATCGAACCGCTTGTTCATTTCGGCGTACTTTCGCTGTTGGTCAGGATTCAGTTGCGCCCGGATGTCCGAACGCACGGTACTTTTCAAAGTTTCAAAGCGCGGACCCACGTCGCGCCAGAGCGAATCCATCGCCGCCGCCCGGCGCGCGAGGATGCCACGCACGCTGTCCTGCTGCGCCTGCGTGAGGTCGAGGTCGCGGGTGAGCGCCTGCACGAACGAGTCGGGGCCGCGCCGCGGGTGAGCCGAACCGAAGGGCCCATGGAGGCCGAGGCGAGACAGCCCGAAGCCGGCAAGAAGTCCCGCCACGAACACCACCACGAGCAGCCCGACCGCCCTGCCGCGTGACGGCATCTACTCGCCCCCCATCAAGGCCGCGATCACCACTTCACTCCCCGTTTGGGCTCCGCCGAACAACTGCGTTGGCGCACTGGCGGGGCTGATTGCTTCCGCCAGCGTTACCCGGTCAGTGTTCCCGCCGAGTGCGAGCCAGAGGCCGAGTCCGATCACGAGCGACGCTGCCGCGAGCCCGGGACGAACCCAGCGGGCGAGCACATCCCAGCTCGTGTCGCGCTCCGCCGCGCTGACCGCCGCACGGACGCGCGCGACGAACGCTCCATCGTCTCCGCTCTCCAGGTGCTCGCGAATCAGGCGGCCGAGAACCGCATCAGGGCGGGCCTCGAATGGCTCATGCGGGGTCATCGAACCTCCTCGAGAAACGGCGCCAGTTCCTTGCGGAGGGCGCGACGTGCATGAAATACATCCGACCGAACCGTACCTTCCGGCACACCCAGCATTGCGGCGATTTCCGCGTGGGGATATCCCTCGGCGTCAAACATGGTGACTGCGACCCGCTGGCGTTCGGGCAGCGCGGCGAGTGCCGTGTCTAGGCGCTCGCGGAGCATGCTGCGGGCGGTTTCCCGCTCGGGACTGGCCGTCGCGCTCGCCTGCGACTCCGGGACCGCTTCGGTGCGCCGGACCACGCCTCGCCGCCGCAGGTCGCGCGCGGAATTCAGCACGATTCGGAGCAGCCATGGCCGGAACGGGCGGCTCGCGTCGAACCGGTCGAGCGCCTTCCAGGCAGACAGGAATCCGTCCTGGGCAGCGTCGTCCGCGTCGTCCCTATTGCCCAGAAAGAGTCGCGCGATGCGCCGCGCAGCCGGCCCGTGCCGCGCCACCAGCTGCCCGAAGGCGTCCGCGTCTCCTCGGGCGGCCTCGGCGGCCAATTCGGCATCGGTCACGGGAGTCATACGCGGCGGCGATTCGGGGCGTTGAACATTGGGACAGCCGGCTAGGAGGCGCGCCGTCGCGCGTCCGGCTTCTCGGCGCGGCGGCGGAATGCCTCGCGCCCGGCGCCGACCGCGAGCCAGGCGCAAATCGCGCCGAAACCGTACGCCGTGATCCGCGGGACGAGCAGAAACAGCGCCGCCATGACGACGAGGCCAGCGCTGAGCGGCGCAAACACGGAGCGTCGGGCGTTGCTGGCCAGTGTCCGCACGGCCAGCATCGCCCGCCGGCGCACCTCGCGGTGGCTGCTTCGGTGCGCCACCGGGGTCGCGGCCTCCAGATGGGTGAGCGCGCTGGGCAGGCGCTGGCTGATCTGGCGCGGGCCGCGGAGCGGTCGCCGGGAAACCTCCCGGCTTCGCGCGATATCGTGCCGGAACTGCCGCTCGAGAGCCTCGGCGACGCCGGTATCCTCTACCAGGATGTCGAGCTCGTAATTCCCGAGCAGACTCGATGCATTGAGATTGCTCGAGCCGATGCGCGCCCAGCGTCCGTCCACGCTGATGGTCTTGGCGTGCAGCATCGGCCCGTTCCACTCGAAGATCCGAACGCCGCTCTGGAGCAGGTCGCGATAGCCGATGCGGGTCAGGTTGCGAATGAGCGGAATGTCGCTCGAGCCCGGGGCAAGCAGCCGCACGTCGACGCCGTCTTCGGCGGCGTCGCGCAGCGCCTGGAACAGCCGCGGCGGGGCTACGAGGTACGCGTCGGTGATCCAGAGGCGGTCGACGCTTCCCGCCGCAAGCAGCTCGATGACCCGGTAGGTCCGCTCGCGTCCGGGCTCGCCTGGAATGACGCGGATTTCGGCATCGCCGCGGGCAGGAACAGCGCCGATCTGCTCATCGTCGGCCAGCGCGCCACCGGCGACCTTCCAAACGGCGCCAAATGCCTGATCCAGCACCGCAGCGCCGGGTCCGTCGATCGCAATCGCCGTGTCGCGCCATGGCTGCCCATCGGGAGTTCCGATGCCGGTCCATTCGTTGCCGATGCAGAGGCCGCCCATGACGGCCCGGTCCCCATCGGCAACGACGAGCTTCCGATGGTCCCGCGACACCACAGGAATGACGTCGATCACGCCGGGCCGGTGAAAGGTGCGGACCTCGGCGCCCGCCTTGCGCAGGAAGCGCCAAAGTTTTCCGGACGTGCCGATGCAGCCTAGCCAATCGTAGAGCACCCGCACGCGGATCCCTTCGCGCGCGCGCTGCGCGAGCATCTCCGCGAATCGCCATCCTTCGGTGTCGCTTCGAATGATGTAGTTCTCGAAGTGCACCCAGTGGCGCGCGCGCTCGATCACGTCGAGCATCGCCGGATACGCGGTGGGGCCGTCGACGAGGAGCTGGACGGAGTTGCCCGGAATGGGCCGGCCGCCCGCGGCGCGATTGATGGCGCAGTCGAGCGCCTGCTTGCCGGGATCCGGGTGTGCGTCGCTCACGCGACGCCCAGTCCGAGTACGCGTTCGTGTGGGCGCAGTGCCGCGAGCATGAACGCGATGTGCTCGTCGAGCGGCACGCCGAGCTCGGCCGCGCCCTGCACGACATCGTCGCGGCTGACCCCGCGGGCGAATCCCTTGTCCTTGAGCTTCTTCTTCACGCTCGATACTTCCAGATCCTGCAGGCTCCGCGATGGCCGCACCAGCGCGCATGCGACGAGAAAGCCGCACAGCTCGTCGACCGCGAAGAGCGCACGGGCCATAGGGGTGTCGCGGGGTACGCCGGAGTAGGTCGCGTGCCCCAGGATGGCGCGCTGTGCCGGCTCCGGCAGGCCTTCCCGAGCCAGAATCCGCACGCCTTCGGCCGGGTGTTCTTCGGTGGGGGAGTGCGCGTCGTTGGGGAACCGTTCGTAATCGAAGTCATGCAGCAGGCCCACGACGCCCCATTCGTCGGGATTCTCGCCCGCCTTCTCGGCCATGGCACGCATGGCGAGCTCTACCGCATACATGTGCTTTCTGAGTGCATCCGAGGCGGTGTACTCGTGCACCAGGGCAAGCGCGCGATCCCGGCTGATGGTCAACGGCAGCTCCCGTACGGGTGAAGTGGCGAGCTCTGTAATCTAGCGCGCAAAAAAGACGGGGGCGACGCAATGGTCGCCCCCGCGGACTGCGTTCAAGTGCCGCGGTTCATGGTCCGGCGAATGGAATCGTCGTGCTGAATGTCCGGTTGACGGTTGAGATCAGCGAGTCGGCAATGATCCGCTGCGCGAGTGTAGTCGGATGGACGCCGTCGAGTGAAATCCAGGTGCCGAACGTGACGAGTGCGTTCGCCGGCTGCCCGCATGGAGCGCCCGGCGGGCAGGGGAAGCTCCGCAGGGTGCCCTGCTGATTGGCGGGGAGCCTGGCCGTGGCGGCCCTGGCCGCCAGCAGCGTCGGGTTCGGATCCAAGTACGCCATGTTGCGCTGTGCGGCCTGCGCGGAAATGAAGGCGTTGTATCCCGCG
>JBDTQV010000053.1:0-10217 GCA_039932015.1 Gemmatimonadota bacterium
TTGAAGTACGCGAGCTTCACCGACTTCGCCGCATCGATCTCGTTCTGCGACAGCAGCGGGCTCGGCGTGAGCTCGAAGATGTCGAGGCCGCGCGCAATCTCGGAGCTGACGATCTTGCCGTTGTACCAGTACGCCGACCACGAGCCGCCGGGACCCTGCTTGGTGCCGTCCGACGGTCCGCGGTCGTGGAACGCGATTTCCATCGGGTGCGCCGCATCGGTCCAGTCGAAGACCGAGATGCCGCCCTGGTACCACGCCTGCACCATGATATCACGACCCGGCACGGGGATCAGCGATCCGTTGTGCGCGACGCAGTTCTCGAACGAGGTCTGCGCGGCCGGCATCTTGTAGTAGCTCTTGAACACCAGGTTGTTGCCTTCAATGGCAAAGATCGCGTCGGCGCCCCACTCCTTCTTGTCGGTCGCGCGGCACTTCGGCTGGCCGCCGCCGCCCCACTCGTCCGAGAAGAGGAGCTTCGTGCCGTCGTTGTTGAACGTGGCCGAATGCCAGTACGAGAAGTTGGAGTCAGCCACCGCGCCGATGCGCTTCGGATTCGCCGGATCGGTCAGATCGAGCAGCAGGCCGTAGCCGCCGCACGCGCCACCGGCCCGCGCGATTGCCGGATACACCGTGATGTCGTGGCACTGGGTCGGTCCCGGGCGCTGCGCGCCGGGAGTGCGCGGCGCATCGTTGGCCGGACCAAACCGGGCCGCGATAATGCCCGGCAGCGCAGCACGCAGCGCGGCGCTGTCTGCGGCGGTCGGTGCGCCGGTGCCGTTCCGGGCCTTTACGACGCTATCGAGCATCGGACTGACGAACTGCGGCGGCAGGACCATTTCGCGACCACGAATCGTCGCGGTGTAGCCTCCGTGCGCCTTTGCGTCGGCCACGGCCTTGGCGGCGGCGGCAATGTCCTGCGGCGCTTCGCCGTGCACCGGCGGGGCCACGAGGCCTTCGAAGATACGCGGCGAATTCACGATCGCCGCCTGCTCCGGATGCGCGAGCGGAACCTTGATCACTTCGATCCGGAAGAGCGACGAATTCGGATCCTCGCCCGGCGCGCGCTGCGAGCAGCCCGCCAGCTCCGACGGCGAACGGACGCCCGCCGAGCCGGAGATGTAGATGTAGACGTTCTCCTTGTCCTTGGGATCTTCCACGACGGTGTGCGTATGCGAACCGCGGCACGTCTGCACGTTGCCGATGTAGCGAGGATTGCCGATGTCCGTCGCGTCGAAGATGCGCACGCCGCGGATGCGGTCATGGCTCACCGAGTCGGAGACACCCTGCGCGCCGCAGTCGAGACGGCCGGACGTACCTTCGCTCGAGACGAACAGCAGGTTGTGATAGACCGAGACGTCGCTCTGCGACGCCGGACAGAAGAAGGACATCTTCAGCGTCGGCGCCGCCGTGTTCGAGACGTCCCAGATCTGGAACCCGTCGTAGTTGCCCTGAACGGCGTAGTCCCGGATGAACGACAGATCGGAGTTGGTCGAGCCGAGGAATTTTTCCGACGGATGAGTATTGGAGACGAGGCGGAGGTTCCACGCGGCTTCGCCGGCGTCCCACATGCCGGGCTTGAGGCCCACGCGGGGATCCGGGCTCGGCGCGGTCGCCGACATGCTGCCGGACATCGGGACGTTGCCGCTGGACATGGACGTCGACTTCGCGCATGACGCAACCGACAGTACGCCGACGGCGAGCGACGCGGAATGCCACAATTTCGAGACTGGTGCCATAGAGTTTTCCGGTGAGGGGTCAAGAACCGACCTGCGAAAGGCGAATCTGAACATCAATGTGCTCCGCCGGCTGGAGGCAGCGCGGCGAGCATCTTCTGCATGCGTTCGATTTCGGTGGACTGGTCGGCGTAGACGTCGGACGCCAGCCGGAACACCGGCTCGTTCTGTCCGGCACCCTGCGAACCGAACAGCGTGTTCACCATCGTGAGCGCACCGGTGTGGTGCTGCATCATGAAGGTGAGGAACTTCCGGTCGAACTCCGCGCCACGGGCAGCATCCAGCTCGGCCATCTGCGCCGGGGTGAGCATGCCCGGCATCATGCCCGAATGATCCATGCCCGGCATCGAGTGGTCCATCGGCGCGGCAGGATCGGGGACCGGGAGATTCCGATCGCGCAGCCAGCGCGACATCAGGTTGATCTCATCCCCCTGCCCTACCACGATCCGTTCGGCCATACGCTTCACGGCGTCGCTGGCCCCGTGCGTCGGCGCCCAGCCGGCCATGACCAGGGCCTGCCCGTGGTGACCGATCATTCCGGTCATGAAATGGACATCGGCATCGACGTACTCATATCCGGGGCGCGTCGCCAGAGATGGCGTGGTGGAACTCGCGGGTCCGTTGCTGGCGGTACCGGACCGTGGGCTGGGCTGGGCGGGCGTCTCGGTGGCGCGGGGGGCGCAGGCAGTGACGGCAAATGTCGCGACGAGCCCTGCCGCTACCAGACGCGGAGTGATTCGAGTCATGCTGAGTGTTCTCCCGTAGTCTTTTTCAACCTCCGATAGTACGTGAATTGCCGGAAGTTGGAAAGTCGCGGCCGGGTGGGGGCCTCCGGCTGGCCGGCTACTGAGGCGTCCGTTCGCGCCGAATATGTCGCTGCGCGCCGGACAGCAATGCGTGCTCCGACGCAATCTCCGCCGAGAGAATTCGCGCGACCGCCCCGCGGAGGGCAGGCCGTGCCGGAAACGGGTCAGGGCGGTGAGCGGGTTGCCTGGGCGGCGTTAAATCAGCGTAAGCCGCGTAGAAGTTGTTAAACATACTACTTCGAAACCTGCCGCTTCTATCATTGAGCGGCCACCCTGCTCGCGATCGACTACCGCGAGAACGCCGGCCACCTCTCCACCCTCGTCGCGAACGGCCGCGACCGCCTGCAGCGCCGACCCACCGGACGTGATCACGTCCTCGATCACAATCACGGGTGAGCCCGCTTGGAAGTTTCCCTCGATGCGCCGCCGCGTGCCGTGGGCTTTGGGCTCCTTGCGCACGCTGAATGCATCGAATACCCGGGCTGTGCCAAAACTCGCTGCCGCAATGGCATAGGCGACGGGATCCGCTCCCATGGTCAGGCCGCCAATCGCAGCGGCGGCCCAGCCTCGAGCGGTGATCGCCGCCAGACCGGCACGCCCCACCAACACCATTCCCGCCGCCGACATCGTCGTCAGCCGACAGTCGATGTAATAATCAGAACGCTCGCCGGAAGCGAGCGTGAAATCCCCCCGACGGACTGAGCGCTCGAGCAGCAGTTGCTCAAGCGCCTCCTGATCCGTCACGCCCCGCCCTTCTTGAACAATCCGGAGAGAAAGCCGCTTTTCTTCTTTTCCTGGCGAACCGCAGTGCAGAAGCTCGTCGCAAACTCGTCTACCGTACGACAGCGCTTGGGGAGGTCGCGCTCCAGGCCGCACATGATCGCGGACTCGATTGCCGGCTGAAACTTGAGACCCTTCGTAGCCTGGTTCAGCGGCACCGGCGACTGTGAGAGTAGTTGCTGAAACAACTCCCTCGGGCTTTTCCCGGTGAATGGTAGCGTTCCGCTCAGCAGGAAGTACGCGATGGTCGCAAGACTATAGACGTCGGCCTGCTCGTTCACCAGCTCGCCGCTCAGCGCCTCCGGCGCCACGTACTGCAGCGTGCCGACAAAGAACCCGGCGCGCGTGAGCCGCTCTTCCGCATCGACTTCGGAGTCCCGCGCGATACCGAAGTCCAGTAGCTTCGCTACCTGGGTGGCGGGGTCGTACATGATGTTCGCCGGCTTCAGATCGCGATGGATGATGCCCGACGCATGCGCTGACGCCAGCGCCGCGCCGATCTGCTCGACGATCGTCGCCACCAGCGCCGGCGCCAGGTTGCCCGACCGGTTGACGAACTCGGCCAGCGGCTCACCCCCGGCCCACTCGAGCGCGAGAAAGTGCACGCCGTCGGCTTCGCCGTAGTCGTATGTCTTGACGATGTTGGGATGCGCCACGCGCTTGCCGAATTCGGCTTCACGCAGGAAACGCTTGACGGCGACCGGATCCTGGGCAAGACGCGACCGGAGCACTTTGACGGCGGCAGTGCCCTTTTCGGCGTGCTCGGCACGATAGACGTCGGCAGTTCCGCCCTCGCCGATATGCTTGACGAGGCGGTAACCGGCAATCGTGCGACCGACCATATTCTCGGGGTTCATTGGCCTGCCAAGCTACTGAATTCCGCATCTTACAGCAAGCGCGGGATTTACGTTCGTTCAACGTGTGATCATGTTGCTTGACGCTCCCGCTCGTCCGCCGCTAACGTATCGGCGACAGGGGCGATGAGTGAATCCGTCACAGTGGGGGTCTGTGTGAAGCGTCGAATCGCCCTTGGGGCGCTGATGGTCGTCACCGCATCCGGTTGCGGCAGCTGGAAGCGGGTGCAGAGCGCCGACCGCGTCTCGCCGTCCGAGACACTCACGCAATTCCTCAACATCGGCGCGTACTACAAGCGGCTCGGACGCCTTGCCGCCGGTGACCCGCTGCCGTTCGTGGGCACGGTCGCCTTTGCCGCCGGTCCCGCCGACACGGCCATCGCCATTCTCGGAGTATCGCTCGAGAACCGTGCGTTCAGTTTCCAGAAGGAAGGGAACACCTTCGTCGCGCGCTACCACGTCGACATGTCGTTCACGCGGCCGGGGGCACCGCCCATCGTTGCCAGCCGCGATCAGATCATCCGCGTTCCGCTGTTCGCCGAGACGCAACGGGCTGACGAGAGCGTCCTCTTTCAGCAGGTGTTTCGCCTCACGCCCGGCAAATATCACGTCATGATCGACGTGCGCGATCTCACCACCGGCACCACCGCTCGCGCCGAGTCGGACTATGACGCGCCGGCGTTCGGGCCGGGCACCACGTCGCAGCCGATCCTGGCGTATCAGGTGCGCGGGCGCGCGAGCCGGAACGACACGCTGTCCGTCGTGCTGAATCCGCGGGGCAGCGTCGCCTACGGTGGTGACACACTGCTCGCGTATGTCGAAGCGTACGGGCTGCGCCAGCCGACGCGCATTCCGTTCGAGGTGCGCACCGATCGCGACAGCGTGGTCTATCGCGATTCGCTCCAGTTCCGCGGCGGCACCGACGTGGAGAGTCAGGTCCTGCGGCTCCGGCCGGACAGCATGGCGCTCGGGGAGCTGAAGCTGATCGTGGGGCAGGGAACCGACCAGCGCCAGACATCCGCGCTCGTGTCGTTCTCCAACGCGTGGGTGCTCACGAACTTCGACGACATGATCAGCCTGCTGCGGTACTTCGGTCACAACGCGGCGCTCGACACACTCCGGAACGCGCCGCCGTCGGAGCGGGCGCGCATCTGGCTCGCGTTCTTCCACAGCACCGACCCCAATCAGTCGACGCCCGAGAACGAGGCGCTGAACGCCTACTTCACCCGCGTCACCATGGCCAACCAGCGCTTCCGCGATGAGGGCCCGAACGGATGGCGCACCGACCGCGGTGAAGTCTTCATCACCCTGGGCGAGCCCGACGAGACCTACGAAACCACCCCAGGCAGTATCGGCGGCCGCGTCATCCGCTGGACCTATGTGAACCTGCGCGTGTCGCTCTACTTCATCGATGAAACCAGCTTCGGCCGGTTCCGCCTCGATCCCGCGTCGCGCGCGGCGTTCGACGACGTTCGCGCGCGCGTGCGAAGGGCGGCACCGGGCTGATTACCTTTGGGGCATGCCCTCGCACACCCCGCCTCAGCTCTTTCTCATTGACGGCTATGCGCTGATCTACCGCGCATTCTTCGCGATGATTTCCCGGCCCCTCCGCACCGCGAAAGGTGAAAACACCTCGGCGGCGTGGGGGGTCGTGAATTTTCTGCTCCGCCTGAGAGAGAAGTACCAGCCAGACTACATCGCCTGGGTCAACGACGCCGGCGTGTCCTTCCGCACCGAGCGCTATCCCGAGTACAAGAGTACGCGCCAGAAACTCGACCACGAGCTGCAGGCCGATTTCGACCGCTCGGTCGAGCGGATCTGCCAGCTGCTCGATGCGTTCCGCATTCCGATTCTCGCGGTGAAGGGCTACGAGGCGGACGACGTGATCGGCACGCTGGCCACGCGAGCGGCGGGCCGCGGGCTGCAGACCGTGATCGTCTCCGGCGACAAGGACTTCTACCAGCTCATCGCGCCGCGCGTCGCACTGCTCAACCCGGGGCGGGGCGGCCCCGCATCGGTGGAAGAGCAGTGGGTCGACGAATCGAACGCCTCTGAGCGCCTCGGCGTCGCACCCGCACGGGTGACCGATTTCCTGGCGCTCGTGGGCGATGCCTCCGACAACGTGCCGGGCGTGAAGGGGATCGGCGAAAAGGGCGCGCAGAAGCTGCTCGCCGAATACGGCGATCTCGAGACGCTGCTCGCCCGCGCGGCGGAGGTGCCGGGCAAGCGTCCTCGCGAGGCGTTGCTCGCGCAGGCGGACGCGGCGCGCCTCTCGAAAGAGCTCGTCACCATTCAGTGCGACGTGCCGGTCGAGTTCGATCTCGATCGTCTCACGACGGGCGAACCCGATCGCGAGGCGGTCGTTCACCTGCTGAGCGAACTCGAATTCTTCTCGCTCGCGCGCAAGTTCGGCGGCGCGCCGGGACCGGTCTCGAAGGCAGGGGCCGAGGATCTGTCGCTCATGGACGCCGGTGAAGCAGCGGAAGGGCCGCCGGACGGCGCCACATTCGCGGCATCGGACTGGATCGCGCTCGACGCGGCCATCTGCGACTGCGTGGTGGTCGACAATCCGGACGACCTGCCCGCGCTGATGGAGCGCCTCCGCGCCGCGCCGCTCGTGGCCCTCGACACCCATTCCAACTCGCTCGAGCCGCACGCCGCCGAGTTGATCGGCCTGTCGCTGGCAGCGAGCTCGAGCGAGGTCTGGTATCTCCCGTTCGGGCACCGCGCGCGCGGCGGTGATCTGGCCGCGCCTGATCCGGTGAAGAACCTTCCGCCCATCACCGACTTCGCGTGCGCTTCGCTCTACGCGCTGCTCACCGATCAGACGGTGCGGAAAGCGGGGCACAACATCAAGTACGACTGGCAGGTACTCCGGCGCGCCGGCGTCGAGCTCGTGGGCGTTGCGTACGATTCGATGCTCGCGAGCTTCGTGCTCGATCCCGGCCGGCGTTCGCACGCGATCGACACGCTTTCACTCGAGCATCTCGGCCGCGGCATGCAGCCGTATTCCGACGTGGCGGGGAAGGGGAAGGCGGAAATTGCCTTTGCCGAGGTCGCGATCGGATCGGCAGCGGGATACTGCGGCGCGGACAGCGCCACGGTGCTGGCGTTGCACGAATTCTTCGAGCCGATGCTGATCGAGACCGGCGCCGCCGTTCTGCTCGAATCGATCGAATTGCCGCTGGTGCCGGTGCTCACTGACATGGAATGGCGCGGCATCGCGATCGATCGCGAGCTGTTCCGGCGCATCTCGGCCGAGCTCGCCGGCGGCCTCGCCCGGCTCGAGCGCGAGATCGGCGCGCTCGCCGGCGAAGCGCTCAACCTGAATTCTCCCCGGCAGCTCGCGGCGGTGCTCTTCGAGAAGCAGCAACTGCCGGTGCTCAAGAAAACAAAGACGGGCCCTTCGACCGATGCCGACGTGCTCGAGCAGCTCGCCGCCATGGGCCATGCACTGCCGCAGCTCATTCTCGACTATCGCGAGCTGCAGAAGCTCAAGAGCACGTACGTCGATACGTTGCCGGCGCGAGTCAATCGCGACACCGGCCGCATTCATACCAGCTTCAATCAGGGCGGTGCCGCGACCGGCCGCCTCTCCTCGAGCGACCCGAACCTGCAGAACATCCCGATTCGCTCGCCGCGGGGCGAGGCGATCCGGCGCGGATTCGTTCCCGCCGCCGGCTCCACCTTCCTCGTGGCGGACTATTCCCAGATCGAACTGCGGCTGATGGCGCACCTGTCGGGCGATCCGGCCTTCATCCAGGCCTTCCAGCAGGGCGGGGACATCCACCGGCAGACGGCCGCACTCATCTTTGGTGTACCGGTAACCGAGGTGACGAGCGAAATGCGGGGACGCGCGAAGACCATCAACTTCGCGACCATCTACGGGCAGGGCCCGTTTGCGCTGTCACGTCAGCTCGGCATTTCGCAGGAGGATGCGCGCACGTTCATCGCCCGGTACTTCGAGCGGTTCGTGGGCGTGCGCGCGTATCTCGACAGTCAGGTCGAGTTCGCGCGCCAGCACGGCTATGTCGAAACGCTCTTCAAGCGCCGGCGATACATACCGGAGATTCGCGAGCGCAACTTCAACCTCCGTGCGTACGGCGAGCGCAATGCGCAGAACTCGCCCCTGCAGGGCTCAGCCGCCGATCTCATCAAGATCGCGATGACGTTGATCCACCGTGCGATCCGGAGCGAAGCTCTCGAGAGCCGCATGCTGCTGCAGGTGCACGACGAGCTGGTGTTCGAAGTGCCCGAGCGCGAAGTAGACCGGATGCAGGCGCTCGTGCGGACGCACATGGAGGGGGCGGCGGTGCTCCGCGTGCCGCTGGTGGTCGACATCGGCATCGGGCCCAACTGGCTCGAGGCCAAGCACTAGGCGCAACCTTTTGGGCGGCGTGTGCGTCCTAACTCCAAATTGCGCCTCTCGAAGGCTCCCGATGCCTTGCCAAAGGACACTGCATGCGCTGCTTCACCCTCCTGCTCCTGCTCATCGGGGCCGGCCTGTTCGCTCCCGGCCCGCTTCCCGCCCAGCGGTCACCTGCCGCGGCACCGGCCCAGGCGCTCGCCCGTCCTGTTCGCGCCTTCCTCGACTGCCAGCAGATGTACTGCGACATGGACTACTACAAGACCGAGATTCCATTCGTCGACCATGTGCGAAATCGCGAAGATGCGGACGTGCACATCCTGGTGACCGAGCAGTCGACCGGGAGTGGCGGTAGCGAGTACACGGCGGCCTTCATCGGTGCGGGCCCGTTCGCCGGCCGACGCGACACGCTCCGGTTCTACGCGCGGCAGGACGCGACGGATGACGCGATCCGGGTCGGTCTCGCGCGCATGTTCAAGCTGGGGCTCGTGCGGTACGTGGCGGAAACGCCGGCGGCCGATCGGCTGAGCATCTCCTACTCGCCCGCCACGCCCGCAGAGGCGGGGGGTGTCGCGCCGCAGCACGATCCGTGGAATTACTGGGTGTTTCGCGCCCGCGCGTCCAGCTATTTCCAGGGCGAGTCGTCGTCGAACTCGTTAAACCTGTCCGGCGGGATCTCGGCCAATCGCACGACGGAGGCGTGGAAGCTGAACCTCTCGCTCAACGGCAATTACAGCGAGAGCAACTTCGACATCGATTCGGTGACCTCGATCAAGAGCACGTCGAAAAACTACAGCGCGAGCTCGCTGGCCGCGCGCAGCATCGGCCGCCACTGGGCGGCTGGTGCGGAAGCCTCCGCGAGACGCTCGACGTACTCCAACGAGGCGCTGGCCCTCAGATTCGCGCCCGGGATTGAATTCGACGTCTTCCCCTACGCCGAATCCACCCGCCGTCAGTTCACGCTGCGCTACAACCTTGGCGTGAACCGTTTCAAGTACGACGAAGTGACGATTTTTTCGAAGACGCGCGAGACCCTGTTCGATGAATCACTGACGGCCTCGCTCGATACCCGGCAGCCCTGGGGCTCGGCCAGCGTGTCGCTCGAGGGCGCACACTACCTCGACGACTTCGCGCGCAACCGGGTCGAGTTTTTCAGTAATTTCGACGTCCGCCTGGTGAAGGGGCTGTCCGTCAACTTCTTCGGCAGTATCTCGAGGGTTCGGGACCAGCGCTACCTCCCAGCCGGCGGCGCCACGCCCGAAGAGGTCCTCCTTCGCCAGCGTGCCCTCGCGACGAGCTACCGGTATTCCGGTTCGGTAGGATTGAGCTACAGCTTTGGATCGATCTTCAACAACGTGGTCAATCCGCGGTTTGGCGGATCAGGCGGCAGGACGTTCTTCTTCAACTGATCGCTTCCGGATCGGCACGCCGGGCCACCAGTTCCACTGCCCGGCGAGCTGCATGAACGCGGGCACCAGTACCATGCGGATGACTGTCGCGTCGAGCAGCACCGCGACCGCGAGCCCGAAGCCGAGGAACTGCATCACCAGCACCCGGGCAAACGCGAACACGCCGAACACCATGATCATGATCAGCGCCGCCGACGTGATCACCGAGGCCGTCGCGCTCACGCCCTCCATCGTGGCTTCGTCGTTCCGCCCCGTCCGGTCGTATGCCT
>JBDTQV010000054.1:0-10120 GCA_039932015.1 Gemmatimonadota bacterium
TTCAGCGCGGTGACCGAGGGCGTGCCGCGGATTCGCGAGATCGTCAACGAAGCGCGCGCGCGCCTGGCCGCCGGCGACCGGCAGACGATTCTCTTCATCGACGAGATTCATCGGCTGAACAAGGCTCAGCAGGACAGCCTGCTTCCCCCCACGGAGCAGGGCGTCGTCACCCTGATCGGCGCAACGACTGAAAACCCCAGCTTCGAGATCAACGGCGCGCTGCTCTCGCGCACGCGCGTGTTCGTCCTGCAGCCGCTCTCGCCCGAGGACGTCGCCACGGTCGTGCGCCGTGCCGTGGCGGACAGTGAGCGCGGGCTCGGCGCCCTCCAGCTGCAGCTCGGCGACGATGCCGTCGCATTGCTCGCCGCCGAGGCGGACGGGGACGCACGGCGGGCGCTTACGGTGCTCGAGGCGGCGGCGGCGCACGTGGGGCCGCGCGGGGAAATCACCGCCGAGGTTGCGCGCGAGGCAATGCAGAAGCGATTCGCGCGCTACGACAAGGCCGGCGAGGAGCATTTCAATCTCCTGTCCGCATACCACAAGTCGCTTCGCGGCAGCGATCCGCACGGTGCACTCTACTGGATGGCCCGGATGCTCGATGGCGGCGAGGATCCGATGACGCTATTCCGACGCGCGATCGCGATGGCCGCTGAAGACATCGGTCTCGCCGATCCGAGCGCGCTGCCACTGGCGGTTGCCGCCCGTGACGCTTTTCACATGCTCGGCGCTCCCGAGGGGTATCTTCCACTCGCGGAGATGACGATCTATCTCGCAACCGCGCCCAAGTCCAACAGCGCGAAGCGTGCGCTCGACGCCGCGCTCGTTGCGGCACGCGAGACGCCGGCAGCGCCGGTTCCGCTGCACATCCGGAACGCACCGACCGCCCTGATGAAGGACCTCGGCTATCACGCCGGCTATCGCTATGCGCACGACGCGCCAGAGGCGTACCTTCCGCAGGAATATCTGCCAGACGAGCTGCGCGGCACGCAACTCTACACGCCGGGAGCGTTCGGCTACGAAAAGAAGGTGGCGGAGCGGCTCGAGTGGTGGGCCAAGCTCAAGGCAAAGTCCGAGCGACCGGGTGACGTGTGACCTGTGGCACGGAGCGCCGCCGCCACTGGCTGCATTGTGAGGCCCGGGCCTTGCATCAGGGAGAACCGCGGCCCGTTGGGCCGCGATATATTCCCGTTCGCATCACATCTGCTCGGAGGATGGAGCTATGAAGGCCCGACTCGCCGCTGTTCTGTCGATTGCCGCGCTCGCGGCCGCCCTGGCCTGCGCCGGCGTTCCCAAAACCTTTCGTGATCCCGATATCCAGTTGTCCCAGGTGGTGGTCCGCGGTGTCGGGCTTACCGGCGGAACCATGGATCTGATCGTCAACGTGCAGAATCCGAACGACTTCGACCTCCGGGGCACCAAGCTGCAGGTCGGGTTCGACGTCGAGAACTCTCACGTTGGCGACATCACCTACCTCGACGAGTTCCAGGTCCGGAAGAATGGCGTCGCGACGCTGACCCTGCCGGTGCGTTTCAACTGGGCCGGCGTCGGCACCGCGGTCCGCTCCGCGATCGGCTACGGCGATATCCCGTACAAGATGCGCGGGCAGGCTACGGTGCACACACCGTTCGGCGACCGCTCGATTCCATTTACCCGTGAAGGCCGGGCGCCCCTCACGCGCTCGCAGACCGACGCGGGATCCACATCGCTGCCACCTTCACGCTAGGACGGCACAGCCATCAGAGACTCCATTCCAGTTCGCGACCCGATCGAACGCGCGGTGCTCGTCGCGGCACCGCGCAAGGGCTCGCCCGACGGGCGTCACGTCACCGAGCATCTGGAAGAGCTGACGCGGCTGGTCGACACGGCCGGTGCGGACGTGGTGGGTCGGGTGACGCAGCAGATCGTGTCGGCCAGCGCGGCCACGCTGATCGGTGAGGGCAAGGTCGAAGAGGTACGTCAGCTGGTGCAGGATCTGGGCGCTACGCTTGTGATCTTCGACGAGGAGCTTTCGCCGGCGCAGGGCGCCAACCTCGAGCGCGAGCTCAATGTCCGGGTCATGGACCGGGCCGAAGTCATCCTGGACATCTTCTCGACGCGCGCACGCTCCCACGAGGCCAAGCTGCAGGTCGAGCTCGCGCAGCTCGAGTACATGCTGCCGCGCCTCACGCGGATGTGGACCCACCTTTCGCGCATTCGCGGCGGTATCGGCCTTCGCGGTCCCGGCGAAACCCAGCTCGAAACCGACCGCCGGCTGATCCGCCGCCGAATTCAGCTTCTCAAGGGCAAACTCAAGGATGTCGAGCGGCACCGCGAGAATCTGCGGTCGGGCCGCGATCCGATGCTGAGCGTGGCACTCGTCGGGTACACCAACGCCGGCAAGTCGAGCGTGCTGCGCGCGATGTCCGGCGAGCACGACATCGTCGTCGAGGACCGCCTCTTCGCGACGCTCGACACCCTCACGCGCGAAGTGGAACTCGGCGAAGGGGTACGCGCACGCGTCACCGACACCGTTGGCTTCATCCGAAAGCTGCCGCACCACCTGGTCGCGAGCTTCCGCGCCACCCTCGAAGAAGCGCGCGAGGGGGACGTGCTGCTCCACGTCGTCGATGCGAGTCACCCGGATTGGGAAGGCCAGATGCGGGTCGTCGATAAGGTGCTGGCGGAGCTCGATCTCGCCGACCGGCCCACGATTCCGGTGTTCAACAAGATCGATGCGGTCGCCGATCCCGCGGCGTTCTCCGCTCGCGCGCGCCAGCTGTATCCGGATGCCGTAATGGCGACGACCATGCGCACCGACGGCCTCGGCGAGCTCAGGGCGTCGCTGCGGCTGCGGCAGCGCGCAGACAGCGTCTCCGTCGTCGTGCGAGTGCCGCTGAGCGATGGCGCACGTGCGGCATCCCTCTACCGCCTTGGCGAGGTTGTGTCGCGCGAACAGCGGGAGGACGGTTATGTCATCACCGTCCGGCTCGATCTGTGGCAGGTGGAACGACTGCGCGCGGCGGGGGTCGACGTGGAGGGAACAGCACCGGCCGCGCAGCAGCGCGCAACCGGGTAATCGCTACTTCCGGGCGACCAGGATAATGGTCACGAGCGTCGTGAGCAGCTGAGATGCGGTGCTGATCACGGCGAGGATGTTCCCGGCGTTACCCGATGTACCGCCGGCCGGGACGAGGACGACCGCGCCGGGCAGCGGTTCCGGATTGGAGTCGGCGAGCAGGAACCGTCGCTGCACCCCCTGCTTCTGACCGTTCGGCTGGGTGACGAACGCCCGATTGCGATCGCCGTCTTTCGTGAAGCCGCCCGCCGCGCGAATGTACCAGTCGATGCTCTCGCCTGGCCGGTATGCCACGGCGCCCGGCGCATTCACCGCGCCCCGCACCATCACCACCGGATCGAATTCGGGAATGTTCACCGAGTCACCCGCGGCGAGGATGATGTTGTCCAGGTAGCGCCGGTTCCGCAGCACCTGCGGGAAATCCAGTCCGATGCGGCCGGTGCTGTCCCGCAGCCGGTAGAACTCGATTCCGTTGGGATACGCTTCCTTCGTCAATCCGCCCGCCCGGTCGATGATGTCCATCAGCCGGTCCGTCTTGGTGCGCAGCGTATACGGCCCCGGATATTTCACCTGGCCGGTGATGCGGACGATGCGCTGGAGCTCCCAGTCTGGCTGGCGGAGAATCAGCAGGTTGTCATACGGCTGCAACGCTACCTCGGGCGCGCCGGACGCCGGGGCGGCGATGCCGGGTGGGCCCACGTATTCCCCTGCTGCGCCGCGCGCGAAGAGATAGGTCGAATCCAGTGACACCTGGATCGTGGTCGCGAGCGCGCCCTGTGAGCGATCTTCGGGCACCCGCGCGATCTCGGCCTCCTTCAGGTACGCGTCCTCGCTGAGTCCATCGGCGAGAAGAATCGCGTCCCGCACCGTCATCCCCTCGCGATATCTGATCCGTCCGGGCTTCCGCACCGCGCCGGTGACCGCGACGTACCGTTCCGCGCGGAACGTCGTCTTGGAGAAGATGACGATGTCGTCTTCTTCCTGGAGTGCGAGATCGTTGGTGAGCCGGCCGGTGGTATCGGCAAACGACGAGCGCAACTGCTCGCGCGTCGAGTCGCTCCGAAGCCGCGACACGAGGATCTGGTCGAGATAGACGTCCGGCTTGATCCCGCCGGCGAGCCGGATCGCGTCGCTGAGGCGCATTCCCGGCGACCAGCCGACCGGCCCATCGACCCACACGTCTCCCGTG
This sequence comes from Gemmatimonadota bacterium, assembly GCA_039932015.1. Lineage (GTDB taxonomy): Bacteria > Gemmatimonadota > Gemmatimonadetes > Gemmatimonadales > GWC2-71-9 > JAICUF01. Next base: position 4,245 of record JBDTQV010000054.1, read on the forward strand.
ACGGTCACGAAGCTCCGAACGCGCTCTGGTACGCTGAAGACGGTGATCGAGTCGCCCGGAAACAGCGGGACCGCCGGCACGATGCCGCCGGCAAACTGCTCCGGCCCAATCTCCACGACGACGCGCGCCCGCCCATCGCTCTGTGACTCCGGCGGCAGCGTCCGGTGGATCTGCACCCGCTGGCGCAGCGCGTTGGGTGTGAAGCCGCCGGCGGTCGCCAGCACGTCGCGCAGTGTCTCCGTCGCCTTGGTTTCGTAGATCGCCTGCCGCTGCACTTCACCCACCACCTTCACCCGTCCGCCGTGGATCGGGACGAAGATCACGTCGCCGCTCTGCAGACGGATGTCGGCGCGATTGATTCCGCGGAGCAGAAAGTTGTACAGGTCGACCGAGTCGACCAGCTGGCCGCCGCGGCGGACCTCGATGCGCCGGAAGTTTCCGTTTGCGGTCAGCCCGCCGGCGGCATACAGTGCGGAGAGAACCGTGCCGGTACCCGCGACCTGGTACGCGCCCGGACGCGCGACGTCGCCGGCAACGAAAATCTGTATGTTGCGAAGCCGGGTGACGGTGACCTGGAATTGCGTCGAGGCATCGGCGCCGCGGCGGACGCCGGAGTACACTCGGCCGAGCCGCGCATAGAGAAGGTCTTCGAGCTGGGCCATCGTGATGTTGGCGACATATAACTGCCCCGCCTGCGGCACGATGATGTAGCCTTCGCGGTTCACTTCCAGCGCGTATGCCCGCTGGATATCGCCCGTCAGCGTGAGCGCGAGCCGGTCGCCCGCGCCGAGCCGATAGCTGGGGTCGACCGGGCCGGCCTGGGTGGCCTCGTAGTCGGCGCCGCGACGCTTGAACACGTCGAGGCCGAATATCTGCAGCGGGCGCTTCCAGGGGAGGTGCAGCGAATCGGCGCGGAGCGAGTCACGTACGTACGGGTCGTACTCGACCGGCTCGGAGTATCTGCGCGGCATGTTCTTCCGAAGCGTATCCGCCTCACCGTCGCTGACCAGCCCGAGAGCGTGCGCGGCATCGACTTCGCTGCCGTCGCCAACGCCTGACGTCGCGTTCGGGGAGCCGGCAAGAAACTCGTCGAGCTCGCTCTCCGGATAACCGGCGGCGCGAAGTCGCGCCCGAATCTGGTCGGCGGTCATGCCCGACTGCTCGATTTTCCGGCGAAGCTGGTCCTGCAGGTCGGGCCGGCTCCGCAGCAGCTCGCGTGCGGCGTCGGCCGAGGGAAGCTGGCCGCCAGACGGATCCTGCGCAGTCGCGATGGCGGAGCCGGCCGAGATGGCCCAGAGCGCCGCGGCGGCCCATGCGGCGGCGCGAGTCAGCCAGCGGGGTGAGAAGGGTGCAGGCATGAGGCCCGAAGATCGCTCGCAAGTAAATCAATGTCAATCGCTTGCGTGCGTTCTGTGGCTCACTCCGTCACGGTGCGCAGGAACTCGAGCTGCCGGTGGGCAATTGCCTCGCTCGTGAACAGCGCCATGACGCGGCGGCGGGCGTCGCCGCCCAGGCGGGATCGAAGTCCCGGCTCGTCCACCAATCGTTGCAGCGCCGCCGTGAGGGCGGGTGCATCGTCCTCCGGAACGACCAGCCCGGCCTCGCCGACTGTTTCCGGCAGCGCACCGGTGGCGCTGACCACAGCCGGAATGCCGTGCGCCATCGCTTCGAGTGCGACGGGACCCTGCACCTCGACCCAGTCGCGCGTCGCGCGTGACGGTACCACCACGCAACCGAGCCGAGGCCAGAGCGCCGCCAGCTCTGCCTTGGGCAGGGCGCCGTGCCAGGTGACGCGTGCGGACACTCCGAGTCGTTCGGCCTGGGCCTCGAGCTCGATTTGTGACGGTCCCGTGCCGACGACGTCGAGTGTCCACTCGCCGGCGACGCGGGCGCATGCGCTGAGGAGCACATCGAGACCCTTCTCCGGCACCAGGCGTCCGATGAACCCGAGCGCAAGTGCCTCGCCGGTTACCGACGCAACCGCCGGGGCGGTGATACCGATCTGCGGGATGACCGTGCGCGGAACATTCGTATCCAGTTGTGCGATCACACCATCGGCGAGCCGGTTTCCGGAAATCAAGCCGGCCACGCGCTTGAGCACGCGCCGCCGGCGCAGCCGCTGGGCCAGCGGCGGAGCGACGTCGAGGCTGTACCACGTGAACACGACGCACCGGATTCCGAGACCGCGCGCCTCGGCGGTGCCGCGCGCGGCGATGCGGGACGTGGGCTCTTCCTCGATCTGGAGGAGATCGGGGCGGAAATCCTTGAGCAGTCGCCGGAGCGCGCGCACGTCCCAATGGAGCTCTCCCGGCACAGCGGGATCTCCGCGCACGGGCACGGGGACAACGCGGACCCCGCCATCGTCCTCCCACTGGGTTTCTACGGTGCCGCCGCGCTCGCGGCCGGGCCAGCGCGCCGGCACCGCGACGGCAACGGTACAGCCGAGCCCGGCGAGCGCGCGCAGCTTGGCGCGCGCAGCGCGCGAGACGTACGTGTGGGATACGAAGGCGATGCGCATGGGTGGGCGAAACATGGCGTGCCGGTGCGCCGCGTCAACATCTGGGAGCGTAGCACGGCTCCGCGGTTGACAGCATTCCGTGGTCCAGTCCAACTTGGCGGCAGTCAAAATTCTCCGGAAAGCCCGACGCGCATGCGAATACTGCACCTCGCGAAGTATTACTGGCCTCGCTCCGGCGGGATGGAACGCGTGGTACAGGACCTCGCCGAAGGTGCGTCGCTCCTCGGGCATCAGGTCGAGGTCGTCGCGGTGCAGGGACTTGGCCGCCACGGAAAGGCGCCACGGCAGGGCTCCGCCGTGACGCGGGCGTTCTCGTTCGGCGCGCTGGGTTCACAGGAAATTGCGCCAGGCTATATCGCCGCTGCCTGGAAGCGTGCGGACGTCATCCACGTGCACCACCCGCATTCCCTTGCCGACATCGCCTGTCTGCTGCGCGCCGGGCGCACCCCCGTCGTAGTGACCCAGCACGCCGATGCGAAGCGATCGGCGTATGCCCCGGTTGCCCGGCTGGTGCTCCGGCGCGCCCGCGCAATCGTGGTACCGAGCAAGGCGCACCTGGCGCTCTCCCGCGAGCTGCGCGGATTTGAATCAAAGGTCGAGGTCATTCCATTCGGCATCGAGGAGGGGCGCTGGAACGTGGTGCCGCCGCCGCCTCCGGGCGCGCCGGCACGAGCGCTCTTCATTGGACGGCTGCTGGCATTCAAGGGCGTCGATGTGCTGCTGCGAGCGCTCGAGCGCGTTCCGGGCTTGCGGCTGGACATCGTCGGGTCCGGGCCGGAGCTGCCGCGGCTGCGCACCCTGGCGCTCGCATTGGCCGTGAGCGACCGGGTGCGCTGGTATGGTGAGTATCCCGACGAGGACCTGACCCGGCGGATGGCGGACGCTGACTTCCTGGTGCTTCCATCTGTGACCGTCGAGGAAATGTTTGGTTTGGTAGTGCTGGAGGCGATGGCGGCCGGCCGGCCGGTGATCACGACGGCGGTGCCGAGTGCCGTGCGCGAGGTCAATGCGCCCGGAGTGACCGGGCTCGAGGTGCCGCTCCGCGACGTCGGCGCGCTGGCGGGCGCACTGGATGCGCTGGCACACGATCCGGCGCGGCGGCAGGCAATGGGTGCCGCGGGCCGCGAGCGGGTCGCGCATCAATTCACGCGAACGCTGATGGCCGAGCGCCATATTGCGCTGTACCAGCGGGTGTTGGCGGGGACCGCGCCATATGGCGCGGCATGACCCATGCTGGCGCGCAGCATATCTTTACCACCCGTCACTGGCTATATTCGCAGTCTGTGATTGGAGATAGGCCGCTGCGTAATACTCCACGCCCGGACGAGCGTCAGCGTCGCCAGGCGCCCACCGGACCGCTCCGCAATGCGGAGGAGCTTACTTGGGACCAGTGCAGGCTCCGGAACTTGCCGAAGGTGATCGAGAGGCGGCGCCGGTGACGGCGCAGCCGACCGAATCCGGAACGCCGGTGCGGCCCGCGCTTCGAATCGAGTCGGCCTGGGATGGCCCGGGGAGCGCCGAAAATGGCCGCTCCGACGGACGCCTCGAGCCGGAGGGTCATCTCGAGTCGGACGGACACCTCGACGTACGGCTCGGACTGCAGCGCCGTGCTGCGTCGAACCTTCGCCGTCATCTCCTTCGCGCCGCCCGCCGCCGCTCCGTCCTTTTCTTCGCCGATCTCGCGGCCGTCGTCGCGGTGGACGTGATCGTCCGCTCGGTCCGCCATGGCTGGTCGCTCGGTGGCGGCGTCACGACCTTCTTTGCGCCCCTTCCACCGGCTGGGGCGATCGCAACCCCGCAGTATCTCGTCGCGCTGTTCATCGGCCTGATCATTACCGGCGCCTACCGCTCGGGTGATCAGCGCCGCAGCGCGCGACGGCTGGGCGGCGCGGTCTGGCTCGCGGCCATGCTCCAGGTATGGACCGCTGTCTGGACCCGCGGGCTCGATCTCGGCGTCATACAGTACTTCTACACGGCAGTCGCCGTCTGGACCGCCCTCCTGTTCGAGCGGCTCACGGTTGACCGCATCGTTGCGCGCGTTTCCCCTCCCGGCGCCCACTCCGCGCGCACGCTGTTTGTCGGCCCCGCCGAGCAGTGCAGGGAAGCGGCAGGCAGTGCGGCGTTCCGGCCCGGCGGCGAGTACAGCCCGCGCGGCTTCCTGGATCTTCGTTCGCCTGCGGCACCGGACGCGCTCGGCGAAATCGCAGATCTGCCGAGAGTGCTCCATGACCTGCAGGTGGAGACGGTCGTCGCCTGCGGCTACATCCCGGATCGCGAATTTCAGGACCTGGTCAACATCTCTCTCGCGTCGGGCTGCCATCTGCTCGCCGTGCCACGATCGATCGAAGTCGCGGCAGTGAATCCATCCCTGCTCTGGATGCGTGGCAGCCCGCTCATGCAGCTTACGGCGCCGGCGCTGCATGGCCAGCAGCTAGTCCTGAAGCGCTCGATGGACATCCTCGGCTCCGTGCTTGGCATTGTCGTCACGGCGCCGCTGATGCTGCTCATCGCGATCGCCGTCAAGCTCGATGCGCCGGGGCCGGTACTGTTCAGTCAGGATCGGATCGGCGTGGGCGGCCGCCGGTTCCGTTTCTGGAAATTTCGCACCATGACGTACCGCGTCGCGGACACGATGCACCGCGACTACATGACGCGCCAGGCGCGAGGGGACGAAATCACGACCCGGCAGGTCGCGTCGGACGGGAAGGGTGTCTTCAAGATGATCGACGATCCGCGCGTCACGCCGGTCGGGCGATATCTTCGCCGCTCCTCGCTCGACGAGCTGCCGCAGTTCTTCAACGTCCTGCTCGGCGACATGAGCCTCGTAGGCCCGCGCCCGCCGGTGCCCTATGAGTTCGAGGCGTACGACCACTGGCAGTTCGACCGTCTGCAGGTGCGCCCCGGCATGACCGGGCTCTGGCAGGTCTCGGGTCGCAGCTTGATTCCGTTCCGGCAGCGCTGCGAGCTCGACGTCGACTACGTGCGCCGCTGGTCGATCTGGCTCGACATCAAGATCCTGCTGAAGACGATTCCCGTCGTACTGACGAACTCCGGCCGCGCAGCGTAGCTGCGGTCGTTCCCCCCAAAACGGGTTGTCCATGCGTCCCTATGGCATAGGCGTGATCGGTTGCGGCTACTGGGGTCCGAACCTCATCCGCAACTTCGCGCGCCATGCGCAGTGCTCCGTACTCGCGGTCTGTGACTCGCGGCGCGAGCGCGCGGACCGGGTGGGCAGGGAGTTTGGCGTGCCGAACGTGACGCAGCATCCTGAAGCGCTGCTCGCCGTGCCCGGCGTCGATCTCGTCGTCGTGGCGACGCCCTCGTTCACCCACTTCGACCTCGCCCGCGCGGCGCTCGA
>JBDTQV010000055.1:0-10046 GCA_039932015.1 Gemmatimonadota bacterium
TTCGGCGACGGATCGCGGCCCGCGGCAATTATTCTGACGCACGGACATTTCGACCACATCGGCGCGCTCGCGGAGCTCGCCGTTCGCTGGAGCGTTCCGGTGTACGCACATCCGCTGGAGATGCCCTATCTCACCGGCCGCTCGGCCTATCCGCCGCCGGACCCGAGCGTCGGCGGCGGTGCAATGTCGGTACTGTCGCGATTCTACCCGTCCGGCCCGTTCGATTTCCGCGGCATCGTGCGCACGCTTCCGCCGGACGGCACCGTGCCCGGCCTGCCGGAGTGGCGCTGGATTCACACGCCGGGACACGCGCCCGGTCACGTGTCGCTTTTTCGCGACCGCGACCGAACGCTGATCGCGGGTGACGCGCTCGTGACGACGCAGCAGGAGTCTGCCATGGCTGTGCTCAGCCAACGACGCGAGATTCACGGCCCGCCGGCGTATTTCACTCCCGACTGGCGGTCCGCCCGCAGGTCGGTCGAGCGGCTCGCCGCGCTCGACCCGGTTGTCGTCGCCACCGGTCACGGCCGGCCGCTAATAGGCAACGTGCGCGAATCGCTGAGGCTGCTGGCCCGACACTTCAACACCCTCGCATTGCCCACGCACGGGCGCTATGTGGAACATCCGGCGGTGATGGACGAGCGCGGCACGGTTTCGGTTCCACCACGCGTGAGCGATCCGTTCGCGCGCGGCGTCATTGCGGCCGGAGTGGCACTGGGACTTCTGATCGCCGTCCGCAGCCTGAAGCGTCAGCGAGCCTGATTGACGCTCCAGTGCATGACGGCCAGGCCGATCACAATCATCATGACGACGAGCGTGATCGCCACGGTGCGTCGCCGGCGACGATACGCCGCGAATTCCGCTTCATCGAGAAAGTAGCGTCCCGATGACGCCTGACGGATCACTTCGGCGGAGATCAGCCGCTCGAACCTGCGGCCAGCCATTCCGCTCGGCGGAGCGATCGGCTGCGCGGTGGCCGGCGACACCGCGCCTGCGGCGCGCAGCGGCTCGATGATGTCCCGCTCGGCGCGCCGCGCGGCGGCCGCGATGAATGCAGCACCCATGTCAGTCCTGTCTCCCGCGCCGCTTCCCGTTCGGTGGCTTCGGATGTATTTCGGGTACGATCGCGCGGCGCCCGGAGGCGAACGATGAGCGCGAAAAATGGTCGACCGGCTGTTCGGTCCAATACGATCAAGAACCCCGCGGAGTGGACCCTGTCGGCGGAGTGGACCCTGTCTGATGAAGCCGGCGAGGAGTTCGATGATGCACTCGTCAGGGCCGGAGCGTCGAAGCGGATCGACGCACTTCAGGCGCAAACGGGCCGCGGACAGGGCAGCCGCAACGCCGACCGCTAAGCTATCGCCGCTCATCCCCGATCGAAAGACGAACGCCGCCCAACATCGGGCGGCGTTCGTTCGTACTAAGGCGACATCTGGTTTCAACAGGCTGCCCGCGGGCGGCCGCCTCTGCCCCGAAAGGCTTCGGTAATGGCCCCGTTGCTCCGCTGGCCTAGCTGGCTCGTCCTCGCCCTGCCCCTGGCCATTCTAGTGGCGGGCGTCGCCCCGAGAGCGGAAGCGCAGGTGGGCGCGACGACCGATCTGCTCACCGGCGTCGTTAGCGATTCGTCGGGGCGCCCGCTCGCGGACGCGACTATCGAAGCGGTGTCGCTCGAGACCCAGATTGGCCGCCGGCAGCAGACCGATGCGCGAGGTCGCTACACGATCGTCTTCCCCGACGGCGGCGGCCAGTACCGGATGACGGCGAAAATGATCGGCATGGCGCCGAGATCCGCGACGGTGACGCGACAGGCCGACGAGGACCGGTTGGTGTGGAACGTCGCACTCGGCACGTCGGCGGTGCAGCTGCAGTCGGTCACCGTTCGTTCCCGGACGCCGGTCCGTACCTTTGAGCCGCCGGCGCCGGGCTCGAGTGAGCGCGTGATCACACCAGACGCGGCGGCAAGACTTCCGCTCGACGTTTCCGACCTGACGGCGCTCGCGAGCCTGGTACCGGGTGTGGTGGCGCTCGCCGGCAGCGATACGACGGCGGCGGCGTTCTCGGTTGCCGGCCAGCGCGCCGACGCCAATGCGGTGACGCTCGATGGCTTGCTCTTCGGCTCGGGATCGGTACCGCAGGACGCGGTGCGCGCGACGCGCGTGGTGACGAGCACGTACGATGTAGCGCGCGGGCAATTCAGCGGCGGTCTGGTCGCATCGACCACGCGGGGCGGCACCAACGTCATTCAGGGCACCGCGAACTATTCACTGCGCGACGACAATTTGACGCTCGACGGCGGTAACTCGCCGTTCACCAGCGGGTTCACCCAGAATCAGTTGAGCGGCGGACTCGGCGGCCCCATCGCCCGGGACAGATTGTTCGTGTTCGGATCGGCGCAGGCGCAGCTCCGGACCGATGCACAGCCGTCACTGCTGGATGGAACCGCGACCGACTTCGAACGGCTGGGCGTCAACCCCGACTCAGTCTCCCGCCTGCTGTCGATCCTGGGCGCACAGGGAGTTCCTTCGGCCACCGGCCAGTTCCCCGACAGCCGCCGGAACAACAACTATTCCGCGCTGCTCCGCTTCGACTATCTGCTGGCCGACGCACACACGCTGACGGTGCGCGGTGACTGGCGCGGGTCGAGCCAGGATCCGTCGCGTGTCGGCTCGTTGTCGCTGCCGCAGACGGGCGGATCGCTCAGCACCGATGGCGGTGGCGGGATGGTCACGCTGACGTCGCGTTTCGGAGTGCACTTCGTGAACGAGGCGCGCGCATACCTCACCGCTTCGGCCCGGGACGGCACCGCGTTCACGCTGCTGCCGGAGGGGCGGGTGCAGATCGCATCGGATTTGTCCGATGGCTCGCGCGGCGTGAGTTCACTGACGTTCGGCGGAAGCTCCGGGTATCCGCTGCGCTCTCGGACGCGCGCGCTCGAGACCAGCAATGAGCTGTCGTGGCTCCCGGGCAACGGCACGCACCGGATCAAACTCGGTACTCTCTACAATATCAATCGCTCGAGCGACATCACGTCCAACAACCAGCTCGGCGCCTTCCGGTTCAATTCGCTCGCCGATCTCGAAGGCGGGCGTCCCGCCAGTTTCACGCGTACGGTAGCGCCCCTCGCGCGCGATGCCACCGGCATCGAGGCCGCACTGTACCTCGCCGATACGTGGCGTGCGACGCGTGCCTTCCAGCTCACGTACGGCGTGCGTGGTGAAGGCTCGCATTTCCGTAATCCACCAGCCTACAACCCGGGAATCGACGCGAGCTTTGGCCAGCGCACCGACGAGCTGCCGTCGGAAGTGCACCTCAGCCCGCGCGCCGGCTTCACCTGGACACTGGGAACCACCGAGGGCGCGCCGCCGAAGTGGACCATCCGCGGCGGCGGCGGCGAGTTCCGGAGCCCGATGCCGCTGTCGCTCGCATCGCTCGCGCAATCGTCGACCGGCCTCGCCAACTCCGAATCGCAGTTCGTCTGTGTGGGCGAGGGATCGCCAGTGCCGGACTGGGCCGCATACGGCGCGAACCAGAGCTCGATTCCGACCGAGTGCGTGCCGGGCGGGCCGGCGTTCGCGACTGCGGCGCCCAACGCAGTCGTGTTCGCGAAGGACTTCAGCGCGCCGCGTTCGTGGCGCACGTCGCTCGGCGCGCAGCGTACGCTCACGGCGCTCATCCGGCTGTCCGTCGATGCGAGCTATGCACGCGGCGTGCAGCAGACCGGATTCGCCGATCTCAATCTCAACACCACGCCCGCATTCGGCCTTTCGAATGAAAGCGGCCGTCCGGTGTACGTGGCACCCAGCCAGATCGATCCGGGCACCGGCGCCGTCGGCTTCACTGGCTCGCGCCTCGATCCCGCGTTCGGCCAGGTGATTCAGGCGGGCTCCAACCTGTCATCGGATTCGAAACAGGTGACCACGTCGCTCGGCGGTGTCACGCGAAAGGGAATCATCTTCCAGACGTCGTATACCTACAGCCGCGCGCGCGACCAGTTGTCGAGCAGCGGCTTTGGAACATCGGGATTCGGCGGAGCCACGACTGCCGGCAACCCGAACATCCCCGAATGGGCGCGGAGCGATCTCGAGCGGCGCCACTCGTTCCTGACGACGCTGACGTATCCGATCGGCCGCTCGGTCGAGATCACGACGATCGCGCGCCTCACCTCCGGCACGCCATTCACGCCGCGCGTCGGTTCGGACATCAACGGCGACGGTCTCCGTGACGATCGCGCGTTCATCTTCTCACCGACGGGCGCGCCGAGCGCGTCGGTCGGCGACGCGATGAACCGGCTGGTCTCGTCCGCACCGCCACGGCTTCGCGACTGTCTCACCGCGCAGTTTGGCAGCGTCGCCGGGCGCAACAGCTGCACTGGTCCCTGGCAGGGCTCGCTCGACCTGCAGCTCAACTATCGTCCGACGATCCTCGGGCTCCGCCGCCAGCTCATGATCTCGGTGGTGACGGTCAATCTCCTGCGCGGCGTGGACGACCTGCTGCACGGTTCCGCCGGCGCGCATGGCTGGGGGCTCAACACACGCCCCGACGCGACGCTCCTCTACGTGACCGGATTCGATTCGTCCACCAACAACTTCTCGTACGCGGTGAATGAGCGATTCGGCGCGACCGGCGGAACGACGACGGCGATCCGTTCGCCGTTCCAGGTCGGCATTCAGGCGCGGCTCACGATCGGTCCCGATCGTACGCGGCAGGCACTCGACGGGCTACGCCGGGGCAATGCAGGCTCTGGCGGGTTGGCTGCGCAGTTGGCGACGCGCCTGCCAAACCCGGCGGACTCGGTGCTCGCCATGCGCGATTCGCTCGCGCTCACACCAGACCAGCAGGTGAAGCTCAAGGCGCTCGCCGACAGCGTGCGTGCGCAGCATGCGGCGTTGGTCGAGGCGATTCAAAACGAAGTGACGAAGGCGGGGCCCAACCCGGATCCCACACGTCTCTTTGCGGCGCTGCGCCCGCAGCTGCAGGCGGTGCAGGTGGGCACGCAGAAGGCCATCGCGGCGGTGCAGGCGGTGCTGACGCCGGAACAGTGGGCCAAGGTTCCGGAGCGCATCAGGACCCCGCGACGCGGGCAGGGCGGCCCGGGCGGCGAGGGAGGCCCTGGCCGGTTCGGCGGGGACGGCGGCGGGCGTCCCTTCTGAGGACGCTCCGGATCAGGCCTTCGGATCTTCCGAGGGCGGGGCCGGCAGCGGCCGGAATACGCGAAGTGCCAGCGGCCTGATTGTGTAGTGCAACGTTCCGTACTGCGGTACAACCTCGCCGTCCACCGCGATCTGCTGCGCGTGGCGGCGAGTTTCGATTTCAGCGTCGTTCACGAGCAGCGTTTCGAGCTCGCCGAGCCGATGGGTGCGGCCACAGAGGATCTGCCAGCCGAGCCACAGCAGACCGCGGCGCCCGCTCGCATTCATCAAATAGAGCGCGAGGGTCCCGCGATCGAGCGTCTCGCGCGTGCCCGCGCTCAGTCCCTCCATACGATACTCGTTGTTCCCGATGAACACGAACGGAGTTCGGCGAACCCGCGCTTCTCCGTCGGCGACGATCCGCACGCCCATGAACGAGTGCCGCCTGAGCACGACGAGCATCGCCCAGAACGCGGCAATCCACTTGCCGCGGCCGCGCTTCTGATATCGCTCGCGCAGCCGCACAATCCTCGGGTATACACCGATACTCGAGTTGTTGAGGAAGATGCGGTCGTTGACCATGCCGACGTCGACCCGCTCGGTGTGCCCATCGAGGATGACCTGCGCCGCTTTGGCCAGGTCGTCCGGAATACCGACGTCCTTCGCAAAATGATTGAGGGTGCCCAGCGGAAGGACCCCCAGAGGAACATCAGTGCCGGCGGCGGCGGCGGCCACGGTGTTGATGGTGCCGTCACCGCCGCCGGCAACGAGCGCGGAACATCCCGCCTTCACCGCGGCCTGCGCCAGTTCGCGCAGCCGCTCACCGCTTTCCACCAGCTCGATGCGGGCGGAACGGCCGGCTTCGGCAAAGATTCGTTCGAGCAGCTTCGCCGCATCCGCGCCTTTTCCAGTGCCTGACGATGCGTTGAGCAGCACCACAATGTCATTCGTCACTGCACGTGCCGCGCTTTCATGCGATGCGCCACGCGGTCGCCGAAGGCAACCACCATCACCCAAACGAAGCCGGCTCCCCACCCGGCGACGACGTCGCTCGGATAGTGCACGCCCAGATAGACGCGCGAGACGCTGACGAGCAGGATGCAGATGACCGCGGCGGTCCAGATCGCGATACGGGTGGCCCGGCGCTTTACGCGGGGTGAGACCAGCGCCGCAAGCACCGCGAAGAAACAGAATGCAAACAGTGCGTGTCCGCTCGGAAAGCTGTAGGAGCTGGGCAGCGGGTAGTCGAAGAACGGCGCCGGCCGCGCGCGTCCGAACTCCAGCTTGAGAACGGTGTCCACCAGCCCGGCGCCCAGAAGAGCCAGTGGGAGCAGCACGGCCGGGCGGCGCCAGCCAATAAGAAAGAACACGACCGCCAGCACGCCGGCCAGTGGTCCGAGAACGATGGGGCCGCCGATGAAAGTGATGCTCCGCATCGAACGTGTCATGCCGGTCGATGCGAAACTGTGGACGGCATTTCGAACGGCCGCGTCGAACCGCAGCGTTTCGCCTTCGAGCATTTCGCGCGCAAGCCACGTGAGCAGCACGAGCACGATGGCTGCGGCCACGAGGCCGACGACCAGCGTGATGCCGAGGAACCGCTCGTGGCGATGGGCGTCTGGCTCGGGAGGGGGATCGGTCGCGGGCGTAAAAGTCATGCGATCATAAGAGCATGCCGGCGCCGGATCCCGCAAGCGGCTGCGTCACATCGCAAATCCGGCTCCCGCTATTCCAGGACGCGGACGCTGTCGACGTAGTAGTTGGTAGTCGCGAAGCACTGTGTGGGAACTCCGCGGTGCTCCGTGTAATGCAGCACCACCTTCCGGCCCAGCGCCGCATTGAGCTTTGTCGCGACGGTGCGATCGGGCACGCTGAAGGTCCATATGGTGGGAGCAACGCCGGGCACTGACGTCATCGCCAACTCTCCCTCGTAGGTCTTGCAGACCCACCCCTTGCGGGAAAACTTCTGGAGGTAGCCGGAGCGATCTCCGTCGGAGTAGGCCCACTTGAGAACGAACTGGGTGTACAGCGCCATCAGAATGATGGGGGCAAGCAGGACCGCCGCAACGATCATCGGCACGATGGAGCGGCGGCGCCGGGGTACGGCGGCGCTCGGCCCAGCGGATGGAGCAGGTGCTTTGGGCTCGGTGGGCATGGCTACAGAATAACGACGTTTTCGTCAGGGCGTGAGATCCGCCACGCTCTGCAGGATGCGGTCCGGGACGATGCCGCTCTGGACCAGTGAGTTGAGCCGAAATTTGCCGGTGCGTACCGCCCAGCCCTGAAGCCCCGCCCGTTGGGCACCCGCGACGTCGGACCAGAGGTCATCGCCTACCATGGCCACGTGTGCGGCGGGCATGTCGCCGAGTGAATCGAGGGCGCCAGAGAAGAACAATGCGTTAGGTTTGCCGGCAACGAGCGCTTCACGCCCCGCGGCGTATTCAAGGCCGGCGACGAAGGCACCGCAGTCGAGCGCCATCCGGTCGCCGCGGAGCCAGTAGCGGTCGCGCGAGCAGGCCACGAACTCAGCGCCGTCGAGAAGCCAGGTAAATGCTTCCTGCATGAAGGCGTATGACCAGGCCTCCCCGAGATCGCCAATCAGCACGGCATCGGGGCGCTCGATGGCAGGGTTCCCGCTGGTCCCGCCCATGAGCACGAATCCGTCGAGGTCGGCGAGGGCGGCGGCCGGGAGAAACGGTGCGATCGTTCGGCAGCCGCGGGCGCGCGCCGCGTCCGCACCGGCGAGCGTGGCGGTGAAGATTTCGGATGCTGTGATGTCGAAGCCGTAACCGGCCAGCCGCGCCACGATCATATTCCGGGAACGGCTCGTAGTGTTGGTCACACACCGGAACGGGATCCCCGCCGTCCGAAGGCGGGCGATGGCCGCGACGGCACCCGGCACCGCCGCATCTCCGCTGTAGAGGGTACCGTCGAGGTCGAGCATATAGCCCGCAGGAAGCGAAGAGGACATCACATGCAACTTAGATACGTCGCCATCCTGGCGACCACGCTGCTGATCAGCCGGCACTCGGCGCCCTACCCGTTCGCGGTCGGCGAGACGCTGCAGTACGACGCCCGGGTCGGTCCGCTGCAGGCGGGCACCGCCACGAGCCGGGTCACGCGCACCGCGACGGAGCGCGGCCACCCGGTGTACGTGCTCACGATGAGCGGCGCCGGCGGGCCGCCGGGGTTTCGCAGCGAGTATGCGATGACGTCATGGGTTGGCGTCGATCGCTTCGTCTCACGCCGCTTTCACCGCCGCATGAGCGTGTCTGGCCGGGTGGACGACCGGCGGTTCGAGATCGTGCCGGATTCGCTGCGCTATCGCGAGGAGGGTTCCTCGCAGGCGTGGGTCGCGCCGGCGGAACCATTGGACGAGCTGGCGCTGCTGTACTATCTGCGCACACTGCCCCTCGAAGTGGGACAGGCGCGAGCGCTCCGCGGCTACTTCAAGAGCGGGTACAATCCGGTCACGGTCCGCGCGACGGGACGGGAGAGCGTCACGCTCGGCAACGGCACCGCGCTGCGGTCCATCGCGTTGCGCATTACGGCCGCTGGCTCGACCATCGGGGTCTGGCTCAGCGACGATGCCAGGCGCCTGCCGGTGCAGCTCGATCTGCCGCTCTCGTTCGGGCGCGTGCGGCTCGTGCTCCGGGCACCACCGGCGGCGCGCGCTCAGTAGCGGCCGAGGTAGTTCTCGATCTCCCAGGCGCTCACCTGCATGTTGTACTGCAGGACCTCCTCGCGCTTCGCCTCGAGAAATCGCTCGGTGAGGTGGGGGCCGAGCGCCGCCTTCACGACGTCGTCCTTTTCCAGCAGCTCGAGCGCTTCGTGCAGGTCACGCGGCAGCTCGTCGATGCGATACTTCCGCCGGTCGCGATAGGTCATCCGGAAGATGTTGCGGTTGACCGGCTCGCGTACCGTGAGCTGCTGCTCGATGCCGTCGAGCCCGGCGGCGAGCTGCACCGCGAGCGCCAGGTACGGATTACAGCTCGGATCCGGCATCCGGAGCTCGCAGCGCGTGCCCAGCCCGCGCCGGTCGGGAATACGCACGAGCGGTGAACGATTGCGCATCGACCAGGCAACGTTCACCGGCGCCTCGTACCCGGGCACGAGTCGCTTGTAGCTGTTGACGAGCGGATTGGTCACGGCGCAGAACCCGCGTGCGTGCTGCAGCAATCCCTCGATGTAGCTCAGTGCCACGGCCGACAGCTGATGCTCCGCGCCAGCGTCGAAGAACGCATTTTCCTTTCCGCGAAACAGCGACTGGTGCGTGTGCATCCCGCTGCCGTTGATCCCCTGAATCGGCTTTGGCATGAATGAGGCGAAATAGCCATACCGGCTGGCCACGTTGCGTACGATGAACTTGAAGGTGGCCAGATTGTCGGCCGTCGTGAGCGCGTCGGCATAACGGAAGTCGATCTCGTGCTGCCCCCGCGCCACCTCGTGGTGCGCCGCCTCGACCTCGAATCCCATGAGCACGAGCTGCTCGACGATGACGCGGCGGATTTCCTCGCCCTTGTCGACCGGACCCAGGTCGAAGTATGCCGCGTCATCGTGTGTCACCGTGCTCGGTGCGCCATCCGCCCCGCGCTCGAAGAGAAAGAACTCGGCTTCGCAGCCCGCCATCATTGCGTAACCGAGCCCCCGTGCGCGCTCGAGTTGGCGTTTGAGTGTGAGCCGCGGGCAGCCGGAGAACGGCTGGTCGTCCGGGGTGTAGATATCGCACAGCAGGCGGGCGACATGGCCGCCCTCATCGGCGCCGGGAAGGACGCGGAAGGTCGCAAGATCGGGCTTGAGGAGCATGTCCGACTCCTCGATCCGGACGAAGCCCTCGATGGATGATCCATCGAACATGATCTCGCCGTCGAGCGCCTTGGCAAACTGGCTCCGTGGCACTTCGACGTTCTTGTTGAC
>JBDTQV010000056.1:0-10033 GCA_039932015.1 Gemmatimonadota bacterium
GCCGCCGTGCGCACCGCCCTCGGTGCCGCCATGCCGAGGCGCGTGGGCGACCTGGCCGGTCCCCTCTTTGGGCCGGATGCCGAATACCGCATCGTGCTGCCGGCGCTTCCCGCTGGCGAGTACCGTTTCTACTGCCTTCCGCACCGCGCCTACGACGAAACCGCCGTACTTGTGGTCGAGTAAGCCTCAAACGCGTAGTAGCAGTGTCTGCTACTAACAATTGTCAAGTAGCTGGCTTGACGCTGTCGGAGCGGCAGTATACGTTCCGCGCCTACAATAAGGAGGCCCCTGGTGGGTTCGGAGCTCGGTAGTTCACAGATTTCAACGCTGCTCGAAACCCTCCCGGGGATAGCCCATGTCCTCCGGAGCCCGGTTGCCGACGCGCTGTCGCACGTCATTCGCGCCGCTGCGCGCCTCGAGGAGTTCCGCCTGGCCGACGCCGAGGAGCTCACCCGCTTTGCCGTCCGGCGGAGTTTGATGGGCGCCGACGAAGCAGACCGAATCGTCGCCGATGTTCAGCAGGCACAGCAGAAACGCCTCGACAAGGCGGCTGATCGCGTCAAGGCACACGCACAGAAGGTCAAGGCAAAGGCACGGCCATCCAAGGCCGTGCCCAAACGGGTGAAGGCCAAAGCCCTCAAGAAGAGCGGCGCCAGGTCGGTTCGGCCGGTGAAGAAGGCCGCCGCCAAGCGTACCGGCCGCCGCTAGCCGGTCAGGTACGGAACTCCTGCATCAACGTCGTCAGCCGGGTCGCTCCCTGGAGCAGTTCGCCGGCTGACGCCGCCATCTCCTCAGTCGACGCACTCTGCTCTTCCGCTGCGGCGGTGACCTCCTCGCTCGCCGACGCATGCTCGCCCGCCGCCTGACTCACGTCGACCGTCTTCCTGCCGAGCTCGTCCACCACCTGGCTGTTGGCACCCGCTTCGCGCGCGACGTCGGTCGCGGCCGCGTGGACATCCGCCACGGCGTGGGCAATCTCCTCGAGGGCGTTCGCGGCGGCGTTGGCCACGTTCTCGATGCCGGCGACCTTCGACGAACCGACGGCCATCGTCGCGGAGACCTCCCGCACCTGCCGTCTGATGAACTCGACCGTCTTGGTGACGTCTTCCGCCGCGCGCGCGCTCGAGTCCGCGAGGCGGCGGACCTCTTCGGCGACCACGGCGAATCCGCGTCCGTGCTCGCCGGCGCGTGCGGCTTCGATCGCGGCGTTGAGTGCGAGGAGGTTGGTCTGCGACGAGATCTGCTTGATGAGATCGATGAACTCGGTGATCGCTTCGCTCCGGGTCGCAAGCTCCTGCACCTGCCCGGCTGACGTCGTCACCACCTCGCGCACATCCAGCAGGGTTCGCCCGGCGGCGCCCACATCCGCGCGATGATGCGCCGCCAATTCCTGGATTCGGTCGCCCAGCGCCACCAGGCGGCGCGCCGCTTCCGCGTTGGTGCTGGCCGCCTGGTTGAGCCCCGCGAGCAGCGATCCGGCGTCTTCCATTCCGCGGCGCTGCTGCTCCGCGGTGTTCGCGATGCGCACCATCGCGGTCGAGATCTCGCCGCTGCTCGCCGCCAGCTCCTGGCTCATCGCGGAGAAGTCGCTCGCGCTGCTCCCGATGTCGGTCGCCTCCTTCACCACCGATTCGACCACCGTCCGGAGCCGCGTGCCCATGTCGTCCATCGCGCCGGCCAGCCGAGCGAGCTCGGTTGGCATCTCGCCGAGCTGCACGGGGCGGAGGTCACCCGCGCCGAAACGATCCGCCGCGCCGACGAGGCGCCGGAGTGGCAGGTCGATCGAGCGAACCGTGGCAGCCGATGCCGCGATCGCAATGATCAGGACGGCAAAGAAGAGCAGCCAGAGCATCGACCGGCGTCGCGCGGCGTCGCGCTGCAGGTCGGCGGCGCGGGCGCGGGCGCGATCGGCCTGGCTCCGCGTGAGCGCATGGACACCCGCGACGAGCGTGTCCGACGGCCCGCGCGCCCGCTCCGCCTGGTTTCGCGCATCGTCCATCCGGCCCAGGTCGGCGAGCGCGTGCGCGGTCGCGTACGCGACCTCGGCCTGCGCCTGCGACGTGGAAATCCGGTTGAGCGTGAGGCGGTCGGCGGTGGTGAGATCCGCGACGTCGCGATACCGGTGCTGGTAGGAATACGCGGAGTCGCCACTGCGGATGATTTCCGCACGCAACTCAGCCGTGGGGCGAACGAGATACTGCTCGGCGGCGCGGATCTCTGCCGTCGCCGAGCCGACGAGATCGTTGCTCAACTGACTGCCGGCGAGCACCAGCCCAAGCTCGTGATCGGCGGAACGGTCGAGTGCGCGGATCGAATTCACGCCGATGATCGCGATGACGAAGACGAGCGCGATCAGCAGCGCCATCGTCGCGATCACCCGGGATCGCAGGCTCTTGAGCATCACTGGCCCTCCGCGAGCTGAACGGCCCCGCCGCGCACGACGCCGATATACACCTGGCGATTCGGCACATCGCCGAGTGAGTCGAAGGCGATCGCGCCGGTCACGCCCTGATACGGAGCGGCCAGGTTTACCCGCGAGACGGCTTCGCGCACCTTCGCGCGGTTCGTTCCGGCGGTCGCGAGCACTCCCCGCAGGAGATAAATCGCGTCATACGTCGCAGCGGCCGGCTGGTTTGGCGGAAGCGCGCCCGGGTACTTGGCCGTATATGCCGCGACGAACTTCCGGTTTGCCGGCGTGTCAAGCAGGGAGATGTACGCCATCGAGGTATACACTCCTTCTGCCTGCGGTCCCATTGCTTCAATTCCTTCCAGACCGTCGGCGCCGAGCGTCGGCACGTTGATACCGCGGCGCGACGCCTGACGCAGAATGGCTTCCGCCTCGCTGCGATTTCCGGCTACGACGAGGAACTGCGAGCGTCCATCCTTGGCCATGCGATCGAGGTATGGCCCCACGTCCGGCGCATCGCCGAGGTACGGCGCCTGGGCCAGCACCTCGCCTTTGCGCTGCTCGAACTCCGCGACGAACTGGGCGCGAACACCGCGGCCGTATTCATTGTCGAGATAGAGGACGGTGCCGCGTACGAGTCCCAACCGGTCGCGCACCCAGCGAGCGAGTGCCGCGCCGTGCGCGTCGTCGCTGGGGCAGACACGAAACGTGTATGGGCCAATTCCGGTGACGCCCGGCGCGGAGGACGACGGGGAAATCGCGACGAGCGGGTTGCTGCCGGAGTTGTAGACCGGCGCCGCGGCGAGCGTGGTACCGGAAAACAGGTGGCCCACAACCGCGCTCACATCCGACTGATAGAGCGCGGTGGCCACCACGACGGCGGAGTCGGGATCGGCATAGTCATTCTTCTCGACCAACTCGACCTTGCGCCCAGCGATTCCGCCGGAGGCATTGATCTCGTTGACGGCGAGCTCGGCCGCGAGCTGCATCGGCCGCCCGATCGGATCATCGAAAGCGCCGGCCAGACCGATGCGAATCGGCGCGCTGCCGCCGCCGCCGCATGCGGCGAGCGCGGCGACCGGGACTAGCGCGAAAAGCAGGGAACGGTGGGACAATGCCACGGCGGTCTCCGTTCAGAGCGGCGGATGCGCTGTCGGCGGCGCGGGCCGGCAGGTCAGCGATATATGCTTGGTAATATCAAGGGAGACAAACGATTAGCGGTGCGCGGATGCCGGCGGAGCGGTGGCATCGCGCGAAACTTCGTCCGGGGCTCCCGTTCCAGACGGAACGGGAGGGTGCAAGATGTGTACTGTGGCGGCGCTCAGCCGCCTCGCGCCGGGCGGGCCGGGCGGTGCCAGCCGTCGAGGACGTGACCGTCGACGAGGCTGACGGACGCGACGCGCGCATTCTTCTCGAGGCGCCAGGTCAGGCGAATCATCCGCCCGTGGCGCACCCACTGCATCATCCACTGCGTACCCTGCACCCGTGCCCCGACCTGCCCGTACGAGCGTTCGAGCGCGTCGCGCCAATCGTCGAGCTGATCAGGGGTGACGCGGGCGGAGAGAGTCATGATTCCGCTCACGCTGTCGATCGCGGATAGCCACAGATCGACCGGCCCGCCCAGATCCGGGTCGGCGACGGTGGCGCGGCACTCGGTGACACGGGTATCGGCATGCGCGCGGTCACACCGAAGGCGGCTGCCGGACAGGCTTTTGAGGCGGTCTGCAATGGTCCCGATCGACGCGCCCGGGTTGAAGCCGAAGAACGCGAGCGTGGTGTCCGGCGCCGGCGCGGCCGCCCGCCTCGGCACAGCTCGAGGGGCAGCCTGACCTCGCGCAAACGGTGCGGCGGCAACGACCAGGAGAGCGGCCATGCCGCTCTGGAGTGCAAGATTTCGGATCACGGCGTGTTCCTCGGCAGGAGAGGTGAGGTGACGCCGCCCGCAGCAAAACACACGCCGCGGCGACCCGAGCAGCGAGCTCAGGCGGGGGCGCGGCGCAGGATGTCTTCAGGCCTTGCGGACGTTCGATGCCTGCAGGCCCTTCGGTCCTTCGACCACCTCGAACTCCACGGCATCGCCCTCGGCGAGCGACCGGAACCCTTCGGCCACGATTGCCGTGTGATGCACGAACACGTCCTTGCCCCCGTCCTGTGCGATGAAGCCGAAGCCCTTCGCATCGTTGAACCACTTCACAGTGCCCTTCGCCATTGCCGAACTCGCTGTGCTGAAGAGGAACAAAAAAACCGTGCGGGCGAGAGCCCGACCGGCGGGAAAAGCCGAGCTAAACGTGTCGGAGGCACTGCGATAGCATCGCTCAACGTGATACCGGAAAACACCTTTGTCAATAACGCGACGGGCTACCGGAGGATCACCCCGGACCGCCTCAGCTCGTGGTCGAGCAACCAGCGCTTGGCCCGGACACCACCGCCATATCCGACCAGTGATCCGTCCTTTCCCACCACCCGGTGATGCGGCACCAGGAGCGCGAGGTGGTTGGATCCGACGAGCTGTCCGATCTGGCGCGGACGCAGCCCGCAATCACGGGCCAGGTCGTCATACGAGCGTGTTTCGCCAAAAGGGATGCGACGGATTGCCCGGAAGACGGCGATCTGGGCCGGCGAAAACTCCAGCCAGCGGGCCAGGTAGGCGGGAAAACCGAATCGGCGTGGCCGTCCGCCGAAGTAGGCGTCCAGCCACGCCCGCGATCGGTCACAGGGGCCCGGCTCGATGTGCAGTCGCGGGAGCGTTCCGCGGAGCCGTACCGCCCACTGAATACGCGGCGTGCGAGCCGGGAACTCGACAATCAAGGGCCCCTCATCGGATTCGACGAGAGTGAGTTGGCCGATCGGCGATTGATAGGTGCCCCACTCGACCCGCATGGCGGCTCCCGATCCATTAGATGTGCGGAGACTGTCGCGATAAGGTATCCCGCGATTTGCCGTCTCGCCATATCTGGCTAGATTTGAACCATGGCTACACCCACGACACTCGTCGTGCGCACCTTCACGGATCGAGCCGAAGGTCTGTCGCACTTCCTGCTGCACGCCGGCGAGGCGCCCCGGCTGATCGCATTCGACGACACACTCGGATGCCCAATCGAGACGGCCCTGAGCGCCCTCGAATGGACCGGTGCCGTGGGCATCCTGCAGGATGACGATTTGCTGCACGCCGGACGGCTCACGAGCGAGACCGCTGCCGCCGTCATCGAACGTAAGACGGACAAGGGACGGCGTTACGTATACCTGGGCCCCCGACTCGATGCGCCGCCGATGGATGTGTTCGAAGGCGCCGTGCTTTTCGACGAGCCGGGCGTAAAGGCGGTCGAATTCAGTCAGCGGGCGCATGCGCTCGCGCACTTTCTGCGTGCGACGGCTGGCGCGGGCGCACTGCTCGCACTGCTTGGTCGCCGGGCGCCCGAGCTGCGGCACATGCGGCGGTGGCTGCCGGCCATAGTGAAGGAGCTCGACCTGCCGCGGCCGCTCGTCGGCGGATGGTTCGCCGCCAGCGCTGCCGGCTGCCTGTTCACGTCGTCCGACGGTGAACCCACGTATCGCTACATTGAGGTTGGTCTCGAATCATGAAACGCCTGCTGCTCATAGCCCTGTCGTTCGGAATTACGTCTGCCGTCACGTCGGCTGCGGAGGCGCAGAGCGCCGCAGTCATGCCGGCGCGGCCGCTCGACGCGCGCCGTGCCAAGGTTCGCGACGAGCTGGTCGTGGTGCGCGATTCGCTCAACGGGATCAGTGCCGCGGCCGCCCGCCTGCAGCGCGATTCCAGAGCGGTCTCCCCAATCACGCTGAGCGCACGCGCACGGGTTCTGGCCGGCGCATGCGAGCGCGCGGGCCGGCTGCTGCCGAACGCTCGGGCCACCGTCACGGAGCTCCCGTCCGAAACCCGCGGCCAGACCGCTCAGCGTGGCGACCTGCTGCGCGAGTTTGACCTGGTTCAAGCCGCGGTAACCCGGTGCAGCACCGAGTTCACGGCGATGAGCGCGCCGGGAAACGGCGAGGAAGTGCGGGGATATGCTAACCGCCGCGCTGAGCCGTTGCTGCAGGCGCTCTCTCGTTATGAGGGAACCCTCACTGCGTTTTTCGCCGCATATGACATCGAGGTGCGCCCGATCGGGTCCGGAAAGAACCCGCTGGCCGGCTGACCGATTGTGGGAAGATGTGGATTCACATGTCCACATTTTGTGGACTGCGGGGCTTAGCGCTCGGTACGGCACTGACTTGTCTTTCCACACCAGATCCACATTGAAGTGGCGTAACCCGAATGAAATCAGGCACTTGCGAGTATTTCGCAGGTGCCTATCTTGTTTTCTGTCGGTCGGACACACGTGGCGGCCCCCGGCTGCTGCGTCACTGCCGAAAGACGGTTCGGGCGGGGCATCGGGGAGATCACTGCTGCTTCCAAGGGCACGGTGCTCAGCGATCCGGTGCAACGACTGAACAGGTGAAGCCAGTCGCGTGCTTCATCCATTCCGATCTTGCGCCTCGGGATGCAGTGCGAACGGCCGGTCCGCGACTCGGTCCGACTCGCAGCGCTCACGAAGACGAACCAGGTGGGACGGCCATCCGGCCTGGGGATGGAAGCCGAGGCCCCGATCAGCCCTCTCGAGCGGTGCAACAGCCGACGACGGCGATTGGGAGAAGAACGGCGGCAGCAATGCCACGACCTCGGGATAGTCATCGTGCGGAACGCCCGTGCAGCCACGACTGCACGGGCGTTCCTTTTTTTTGGCAGAAATTAGAGCTCTGCGGTCGGTAGAAATCGCGGCGGGATGCGGAGGGCGGTCGCGCGCTCGAAGGCGTGCGCAATCCGGATCAGCGTGGGCTCGCTCCAGGCCGGACCAAAAAAGGAAATTCCGACCGGTAGGCCAAAGCTGTAACCGGCCGGCACAGTAACATGCGGGTACCCGGCGACCGCCGCCGGTGTCGTGCTAGGCCCGCCGGCGCCATGATCGCCGGTGACGAGATCGATGAACCCCGGCGGAGCATTGGTCGGAACCACGATGGCGTCGAGTCGATGGCGCTTCACTGTCGCGTCTATGCCTTCAGTTCCGGCCAGACGGCGATTGCGCGCCAGCGTTTTTCGGTATGCCGGTGTGGTGAGCGGTCCCTTCTTTTGCGCCATCAGCATGATTTCCTGCCCGAAGTAGCGCAGCTCCCGCGCGCGCTCCCGCTCGTTGAAGGCAATCACGTCTGCCAGCGATTTGACCGGCGCCGAGGCACCGAGGCCGGCGAGATACGCGTTGAGATCGGCCTTGAACTCGTACAGCAGGACTTCGAACTCGCCATCGTCGTACTGACCGGTCGTTGGCATGTCGACCGGATCTATGATCACCGCTCCCGCCGATCGCATCGCGTCGATGGCGCCCGCGATGAGCGCGTCGGTTCGCGCATCATGCCCGAAGAATTTCTTGCGCGCGATGCCGAGGCGTGCGCCCTTGAGGCCGCCCGGATCGAGCGATTTCGTGTAATCGATCGCCGGCGCTGCGCCGGTCTCGGCGTCGCGGGGATCGCGTCCGGCGAGCACGCTCAGCAGGGCGGCGGCATCCGCCACGGTCCGGGCCATCGGGCCGGCGGTGTCCTGGCTGTGCGCGATCGGAATGATTCCGGAGCGGCTCACGAGGCCGACCGTGGGCTTGATCCCGACGAGCGACTGCACACTCGCCGGCGAAATGATCGACCCGTCGGTCTCGGTGCCAACGGCCACAGTACAGAAATCTGCAGCGACGGCAGTCGCGGATCCGGAGCTCGAGCCGGACGGCGTGCGGTCCAGGGCGTACGCATTGCGACACTGGCCGCCTCTGCCGCTCCAACCGCTCGTCGAATGGGTAGAGCGGAAATTGGCCCACTCGCTCATGTTCGTCTTGCCGAGAATGACGGCGCCGGCGGTGCGGAGCCGCGCCGCAATGAATGCATCGGCCGGCGCGATGACGCCTTCCAGCGCGAGCGAACCCGCCGACGTGGCCATCCGGTCGTGCGTGGCGATGTTGTCCTTGATGAGGACCGGAATGCCGTGCATCGGTCCGCGGACGTTGCCGGACGCGCGTTCGCGATCCAGCGATTCGGCGAGGGCCAGGGCGTCGGGATTGAGCTGGATGATCGCTCCGAGCGACGGCCCGCGACGATCCATCGCATCGATACGGGCGAGGTACGCGGTGACGAGCGCCTTTGCCGTCACGCGGCCCTGCGCCATCGCTTCCTGCAACCCCGCAATCGAGGCGTTTTCGAACTCGAACGGATCGATGGCATGGGTGCGCAGGGGAAGGGCGCCGACGGCGGCGCCGGCAATCGTCGCCTGCAGGAAATCCCGGCGCTTCATGCTCCGCCCTCGATTCCCCAGTCACTCGCGCCACGATAGGCTCGGCGGCGATCGAGCTGCCAGAGCCCGCGCGCGCTCACGGAATCCGTCCCGGCAAAATTGTCGCCATCGCCCAAGGCGTCCGACATGCTCGCGGTCTTGGCACTGGCATTATCTGCGTAGTGGAGGACCTCGCCCTCGAGCGTCATGGGCTGCACCGGCGCGCCATGCTCGAGCTTGCCGTGGTGGGACAGAATGAGGTGCTGAATCAGCATCAGTTCCTTATCGGTACACGGGCGCGGGCTGGCGGCGCCCACGCGGCGGTCGACCATCAATGCGCCGAGTACGACGTGGCCCAGGAGCGAGCCGCATTCAGTGTACTCGAATGCGCCGTCCCAACGGTATGACTCGAGCTTTCCTATGTCATGCAGCAGCGCGCCCGCAAAGACGACGTCCCAGTTGGCGTGGCATACCCGGCTGATCTGCTTCGCGATGGTGGCGACTTCGGAGGTGTGCTTCAGCAGCCCGCCAAGTTCCGCATGATGCCCGGCAAGACTGGCGGGACACTCCTCGTATTGGGTGCGGAACGCGTCGTCGTCGTAGAAGAGCGCGAGGATCGCCTTTACGCGCGGGCGGGTGAGCTTCGCGCGCCACTCATCGAGCTGCTTCCAGTATGGTGCCACGTCTCCTACCGATGGCAGGAGCTGGCGACGATCGACACTGCCGCGTGGAAGTGGCCGAATCGACGTGACGTTGAGCTGGCGTTTGCCCCTGAACTGGCCGACTTCTGCGATCACCTGGACCACATCGCTCCGCGCGATGCCCGCGACGTTCGCCTGGTCGGCGCCCCAGAATGGAGCGGTAACCAGCCGGCCGGTCGCGTTGCCGAGCGTGAGAACGGTACAGTCCTTGTCGCCGAAGGTCTTCTGCTCGATGTCGAGGACGAGGAGCGGGTCCTGCAGTCGCTCGCCGAGGGCGGCGCGCTTCAAATCGAGCAGGGGCATGAGCGGAGAACCAGGGCTTGGGTCGCTTGCGGCACGGCGGAACGATGCAACTTATCGCTCGCCTCCGGTGGTGGACAGTCCAGCGGCAGTAGCCGCGCCCGGAGGTCGCATTAGTTTCTGCTGGATGGATCCTCTCCACCTGCTGATCGTCGAGCACGACCCGGCGCGCCGTCGCCAATTGTCCGACACATTGCGCGCCAGCGGCCACGCGGTTTTTGGTGTGGAGGATGGTGCCGCCGCCGCTGCCGCGCTGAGTGCGCAAGCGGGCGCGGCGATGCCGGCGTTCGATGCGCTCGTGTTGGACCTTTCGCTTCC
>JBDTQV010000057.1:0-10002 GCA_039932015.1 Gemmatimonadota bacterium
GGCCCAACGCTGCTGGACCTGGCCGAACAGCTTGCCGCGGCCGGCGTCCGCCGTATCACTGGCCCGCTTCGCGTGCAGAGCGAGGACGGACCAGCCGATGCCATCTTCCCGGCGGTCTGGTCATCGCGCCATCGCGGGCGGCTGTTCGCCCCGCTGATTGGCCCGCTGACGCTCCACGAAAACGTCGTCTGGTTCACCGTCCGCCCAGGCGCCAAGGCCGGCGCGCGCGTGCTCTTGGTCGAGGAGTCGCCGGCGGGTATTGGGTCGCTGGTGTCGGTCACGGCCACCACCCGCTCAGGGTCACGGTCGGCGCTCGCGTTCAAGCAGCGGAGCGACGGCGGCTGGGTCGTCAGCGGCAAGATCGGCGTACGCGCCGGCGCCCGTCGGTTCACGGCGGTGGCCAACAACCCGAAGGCGGTGCTCGGCGCGGCCTGGGCGTACGCACTTCGTCGGGCCGGTGTGACCTGGGACGTAACGGGCGCCGCACCGACCGGTCCGGACTCTCCTCGCGTGCTGGCCGAAGTGAATTCGCCGGTGTTCGATTCGGTCGCGAGCGAGGTCAATCGCCGCAGCCTCAACATCGGCGCCGAGTTGCTGCTGCAGTGGGCGGCCGGTCGCGGTGCGCAGGCGCCGGTCGCGTTGATGCAGCACATCCGGGATGTAACCGGCGAACAGGATGGCGTACACCTCGTCGACGGCAGCGGACTCTCCAGCCAGGACCGCGTCACGCCGTCCACCTTCGTCGCGTACCTCGCGAAGTTCCCGACGACTGCGGCAGGGAAGAACTTCCCGCAGCTGCTGCCGGCCAACGGCTCGGGAACGCTGCGCCGGATGAATACGGGATTTCCGGGCGCCGGCGTAATCCGGGCAAAGACCGGCACGTTGGGCGATGTCTCGACCGTCGTCGGCTACCTCGGTCGTCCGGACGGCGTGCTCCTCGTCTCGCTGATGTACAACGGTCCGCGCCCCTGGGCTGCACGACAGGCGCAGTGGCAGCTCTTCCGTCTGCTCGGCGCCGACGGCGTCGTGATCCCGGCGGACAGCACGCCGGAGAGCGCATTGCAACTCGGGGGCGACGCGACACCTCCCGCCCCGAAGTGGTGGCCGCTGCCCGTGGTCGACCCGTCGGCACGGAAGTCCAGGTAACCAGGTTATCTCGCGAAGACGGGGGCTGCCGACATCGGCAGCCCCCGTTCCTTTTTCGCGTCCGCCGCCCCTGCGTCGGCTACACGCGCCGCATTCCTACGACTACGAGAAAGACTCCGCCTACGACCGCGATGCCGCTGAGTATCGGTGAGACGGGAACCGAATGGCGGCGCTCAGCCGTCGCCTGAATCGGCCCCAGGTCGAGTACCTTCTCGCGCCGCGTAAACGAAAACCCACCGAGCGCGAAGCCCACCGCGCCGAGCACGATCAGGATAAGACCGACGAGCGTAGCAACTTTCATCAGCGCCTCAGTCGAGTGGGCGGCGGCCCTGGATCACGCGGATCAGTACCATCACCACCGCCACGACAAGCAGGATGTGAACGAGTCCGCCGAAGGTATGCGCGGTGAGGATCCCGAGCAACCAGACGATGAGCAGGACCACGAACAGTATCCAGAGCATACGACCCCCACCGGAAACCTCGTAGCCTGCATGTAGTCATGTGCGGAAGGCTAGAGTAGCTCGCCGGGCTGCCGGCTGCAGTGACAAACGTCACCCGTGCCGCTGGACGCGCCGCCGGGCCGGGCCTAGCTTCCCTTTCCCCTTCCGCGGACTGAATCGGCATGGCTTCGATTGCTCCACCGCCCCCCGATGCAAAATCTGTCGCGTTCGAACCGTATATCAGCGCGGATCAGGCCCCCGCCGAGCTGACCGTCCGGGCCCTCGTGCTGGGCTCGATCCTCGGCGTCATCTTCGCAGCATCGAGCGTGTATCTGGCGCTCAAGATCGGTCTCACGGTGTCCGCGTCGATTCCGATTGCGGTGCTCGCGGTTGCTCTCTTCCGTACGCTGGGGAGCTCGAACATCCTCGAGAACAACATCGTTCAGACTACCGGATCCGCATCGGACTCGATCGCGGCAGGTGTGGTGTTCACCCTGCCGGCAATCCTGCTGATGGGGTACGATCTCACGGTCTCGAAGATCACGGTGATCGCGCTGGTCGGCGGCCTGCTCGGCGTGTTGATGATGATTCCGCTGCGGAAAGCGCTCATCGTCAAGGAGCACGGCAATCTCCGGTACCCGGAGGGCACGGCGTGCGCTGAGGTGCTGGTCGCGGGAGAGCGCGGGGGCTTGCAGGCCAAACTTCTGTTTCAGGCGTTTGGCGTCGCGTTCGTGTACAAGTTCCTCATGGCCGGGCTCAAGCTCTGGAAGGAATACCCGAGCCGCGTCTCGACGTCATTCTACAACGGCGCCTCCATCTCGGCGGAAGTCTCGCCGGAGCTGCTGGGCGTCGGCTTCATCATCGGGCCGCGGATCGCCGGGTTCCTCTTTGCCGGTGGCTGTCTCGCGTACCTGGTGCTGATTCCGGCGATCAAGCTGTTCGGAGGCGGACTCACCGCGCCCATCTTCGCCGAGACGACGCTCATCGCGAACATGTCGCCGGGCGAGGTGCGCTCGAACTTCGTGTTCTATATCGGCGCGGGCGCGGTCGCCTCGGCGGGCATCATCGCGCTGCTGCGCTCGCTGCCCACAATCGTCTCTGCATTTCGCTCGGGGTTCGATGACCTTCGTTCGAGCGTCGGCGCCGCGAGCGAGCGCCTGCGCACCGACTCGGACCTGCCGGTGTGGGTGACGCTGGCCGGATCGCTGGTGCTCGCCCTCGCGCTCACGGTGCTACCGCAGGTGGGTGTCAACCTGCTCGGCGCGATCCTGATCATCATCTTCGGTTTCTTTTTCACCGTGGTCTCCTCGCGCATCACCGGCGAGATCGGTACGAGCGCAAACCCGATCTCGGGCATGACGATCGCCGCGCTGATCGGGACGACAGCCATCTTCCTGCTGATCGGGTGGACCGGCGTGGATCATCGGGTCGGCGCGCTGTCGATCGCCGGCGTCATCGCGGTGGCGGCGAGCAATGCCGGGGCAACGAGCCAGGACCTCAAGACCGGATTTCTCGTTGGCGCGACCCCGCGGCGGCAGCAGATCGCGATCATGATCGGTGTCGTCACGTCCGCGCTTGCAATCGGCTGGACGCTCACGCTGCTCAACGCGACATACACGAACGTCGTGCCCGAGCGGCACCCGGGCGTGGCGCTGCAGGCATCGGCGCCGGGTGTGGCCGACCGCTCGGTGACCGGCACCGGCGAGCAGATGACGCACGACGGGCGCGCGTGGGAAGTGGTGCGGGTGAATGTGCCGACCAGCGGCGTGCTACCGGGCAAATATCTGGTCGATCCACAGTCGAAGGAAATCGCCTATCTGGTGGATCCGGGCATCGGAGGGCGGATTCGCGAGCTGAATGGCAAGCCGATCACCAAGCTCGATTCGCCCAAGGCCACGATCATGGCGCTGGTGACCGACGGCATTCTCACGCGAAAACTGCCGTGGAGCCTGGTGCTGATCGGGGTGTTCATCACGGTCGCGATCGAATTGATGGGCCTGCCGTCGCTGCCGATTGCCGTCGGCGTATATTTGCCGATCTCGACGTCGGCGGCGATGTTCGCCGGCGGTGCGGTGCGGTGGCTGGTCGAGCGGCGCCAGCGGGGACGCGCGCAATCGCTGGCGCAGGTCGAGTCGGGGCCGGGCGTTCTCTTCTCGAGCGGCCTGATCGCCGGCGGATCGATCGCCGGCATCGCGGTCGCGGCCGTTGCAGCCACATTCGTGCGGCAAGCCGAGGCGGCGCAGGTGCCGGCGGCGGACTACCTGGCGCAGGCGGTTGGACTCTCGGAACGGCTCGGCGCATTCGCCGCGAGCGACCTCGTGGCGGTGGTCATCTTCTGCCTGCTCGGCGCACTGCTCTTTCGCGTCGCGCGGCGCTAATTCACGGAAATGGCAGGACGGCAGATGACACCTTCCACCCAAGCGTCGCCGAGCGTGAGCGCGCGGATCATTCACCTCGCGCTGGTCGCGGGCGTGCTGCTCTTTCTCGCCGTCGTCTGGTGGATCGGGCGCGAGCGCTCGGTGCCCACCGAGGCGCTGCCGGACCGGAAGGTGCTGTACATCGCCGTCTTCCTGGTGAGCGCCGCGTCGTTTTCCGCGGCCCTCTTCTTCTGCAATCGGCTCGACTCGCGCGCGCCGACCGAAACGACCGATGACTGGTGGCGCCGCAACCAGGGCAGAGCCATGATCATCTGGGCACTGGTCGAGGGACCGGCGCTGCTCGGGATCGTGGGCTATCTGCTGACCGGCGACTTTCGCGTGCTCGTTGCGACCGTCGCCGGGCTGTTCCTGTTCGCACACTTTTCGCCGGCTCGGCTGGTCGAGCGCGCCTGACACACCCTGAAGCGGGGCTTGCCATGCAGTTGCAGAAGGACCTTCCGGATCACCATGACGCCGATCTCATCATCCGGCTCTACGATCTCCGCCGGGAACCGGTCATGCGCGCGGCGCGAGAGGCACTGACGACGGAGTACTGGCCGAAGAGTGCAGCAGATGCTGTTGCGCCGACCAGCCGCGATCATCCGCTCAATCCGGCGTTCCGCCAGGTGACCAGCTATTGGGAGATGGTGTATGGGATGGCGCGCCACGGCATCGTGCACGCGGACTATCTCGTCGAGACCAATGGGGAGGGAATGTTTCTCTTTGTCCGGGTCGAACCATACATCGCCGAAATTCGGGCGGCGACCTCGCCGCGCGCGTTCCAGCATACCGAATGGGCCGCTCAGGAAACGAACGTAGGCCGCATGATGATGGAGAACTTTCGCACCCGCTACTCCGCGCGCTCCGCCGGGACAGCGCGCAAGTGACTCCTGACGCGCTGGCCTTTCTCAGGCGCCTGCTCGATACGCCGGGCCCATCGTCGTTCGAGGCCGCCCCGGCGCGCGTCTGGCGCGCGGAAGCCGAACGCATAACCGATGACGTACAGGTCGACGTGAACGGCAATTCATGGGCGACGTTCAATGCCCCGGGCTCGCCGCACGTGATGCTCGCCGGGCACATGGACGAGATCGGCATCATGGTGAGCCACATCGACGACGACGGCTATCTCAGCTTCGATACCATCGGCGGGTGGGACAGCCAGGTGTTCGTGGGGCAGCGCGTGGTGCTGCTCGGTCGTGGCGGTGCGGTCGATGGCGTGATCGGCAAGAAGGCGATTCACGTGATGGATAAGGAAGACCGCGAGAAGGTGTCGAAGGTGGAAGACCTCTGGATCGACATCGGCGCGGTCACCCGCGCGGAGGCGGGCGCGCGGGTTCGCATCGGGGATCCGGGCGTGCTCGCGTCGCACGTGCTCGAATTTCCGAATGGACGAATCGTGAGCCGGAGCATCGACAACCGGATCGGATCGTTCGTCGTGCTCGAGGCGCTGCGCCTCCTCACCGAGGGAGCGCCGCCGGCATGCGCGGTCACGGCGGTTGCGACGACGCGGGAGGAGATTTCCGCCAACGGCGGCGGGGCGCGCCCGCTGGCGACGCGGCTCGAGCCGTCGGTGGCGATCGTAGTCGACGTGACCCATGCGACCGACTACCCCGGCATGGATAAGCGACGCCACGGTGACTATCGCCTGGGCGGCGGGCCGGTGCTGTCGCGCGGCGCCTCGGTCAATCCGGTGGTGTTCGAGATGCTGGCGGACACGGCCGAGCGGGAAGGAATTCCGTATGCCGTCGAAGCGGCGTCGAAGGACACGCACA
This sequence comes from Gemmatimonadota bacterium, assembly GCA_039932015.1. Classification (GTDB taxonomy): domain Bacteria; phylum Gemmatimonadota; class Gemmatimonadetes; order Gemmatimonadales; family GWC2-71-9; genus JAICUF01. The sequence continues at coordinate 5,776 of JBDTQV010000057.1, forward strand.
CCGACGCGGAATCGATCTTCAATACGCATCGCGGGGTCGCCACCGGCCTCGTGTCGGTGCCAAACCGCTACATGCACAGCCCGAATGAGATGGTAGCGCTGGAAGATCTGGAGCGGACCGCACGCCTGTTGGCGGCATTCACCCGCCGGATCAGCGACGCAACGGATTTTCTGCCGCGATAGCGGCTCAGCTATTGAGCTGCGCGAGCGCCTTCTGCGCGGCGGTGCGCACTTCGCCCTCCGAATCGCTGAGCAGCGACTGGAGCGAGGCGGCAGCGCCGGGGTCGTTCGCAAGCTGCAACCCTTCGATCGCCGCGAGTCGCAGTGATACCGGCTTCCGGTTGAAAAGCCGGCCGCCGGGCGCGGCCGCCCGCACGAGCGCCTGCACCGCCTCGGTACTCCCGATTCGGCCGAGCGCGAGCAGCATCTCACGCACGATGTCCGGATGCGTCTCTTCCTCGAGCAACACAGCGAGTGTCATGGCCAGGTGGCGGCTCTTGCGGCCTTCGATGCCATGGAGCGCCTGCAGGCGGACGGCAGGAGCCGGATCCCGGAGCGCCTGGCGGAGCGGCTCGACGGTTGACGCCGTCCCGATCCGCGAGAGGGCGCCGGCGACGGCGCGCCGGACACGCTCGTCCTCGTGACCGAGATGGTGCGTCAGCCTCGGGACCGCCGCCTCGATCCGCAGCTCACCGCAGAGATCCGCCACGTTTCGCACGACGAACCAGTCATCGTGGGTCAGCATGTTGATCAGCAGCTCGGTGCCGGCGGTCATCTGGCGGAGCGCGCCGTAGTACGCGCGGCGCTCTTCGATCGTCGCGGCAGATGCGAGCAGCCCCAGCAGCACCTCGGTCGCATCCGCGCCCATTCGCTGCAGCACCGGCAGGACGGCGCGGCGAGCCGGCCCCGTCATCATGTGCGCGAGATGCTCGAGGACGGAGCGCGGCAGCATCCGTCTGAGCGTGATCGCGTACGCACGCCCGAAGACCGCGTCACCGGCGCGTTCCTCGCACGCCACCAGCGTCGCCGCCGCGTGGGCTACGTCGGCCCACTGGGCCCGGCGCGCGGCATCGTCCACGCAACTCACGATCTCGTTGAGCCGGTCCGGCACCGCGCGGTCCGTCGGATCCGTCTCGACGATGCCCAGCAGCCGGTCGAGCTGATCGCCGGTGGCGGTCTTGATGCTGCGGAAGCGTGCGAGCGCCACCCGCGCGCTGGCCGGATCATCCGAGCCCAGCGGATCGTAGACGCTCCAGTCTCCAGCAACCTCGGCGTCGTCCGGGGCGGGCGGGGCCAGCATGAGCCCAACGCTCGGCGCGTCGAGCTGATTGCCAAGGTCGTAGAGAGAGCGTTGGGGAACCGGCGGGCCGGCGATCACACGGAGCAGCTCGAGCAGTGTGGCGGGTGGAATCGACCCCGGCGCGCGAACTTCACCCATCCCGTGCGTCAGGAGCTGGCGGCGCAGCTCGCTGACCCCGGCCACGTCGTCCTTGACATCGTTTCCGTTGACACGGAGCCCACGCCCGGTGACGCGCAGGTCGAGGCCTGGCGCCTTGATGTCGCCAACGAGCAGCCTGAACGCCGCTGCCTGCTCGTCCCGAGCATCAGGGTGGTCACGGAGCAGCAGGAGCACGGCGGCGAAGTTTGCCGCAATCGAGGCAGAAGGTGTCATAGAGGAATGTCGGCGGTCCGACACACCGCAACATAATCCTTCATCCGCCAGCCCGGCAACGCTCGGACAGGGCGCGGGCGACGTCATCCAGGCGCAGGGAACGGACGGGCAGGTGGAGGGCGCGGGCAAGCTCCGCGTGTGGGGGCAGCGCGGGTATGCCGGCCGACGTTCCGAGCACGGCCTCGAGCGGGGCATCCGCCGCGATGGCGCCCGCTTCCAGCACCAGCGCACGATCGAGCGCCTCGGTCGCAAACCCGGCGTCGTGCGTCACGGCGACGACCGCGACCCCGGCCGCCCGCCGCCGCGTCACGACACGCGCAACCAGCTCGCGCGCCGCGCGATCGAGCGCGGTGGTAGGCTCATCGAGGAGCAGCAGCCGCGGCGCCGACACCAGCGTGGCCGCGAGCGCGACGAGGCGGCGGCGCGGTGCCGGCAGATCGTACGGGTGGGTGTCGATGGTTGGCGTGAGGGCGAGCTCCTCGAGCACCGTGGCGGTCGCATCGCGGATCCGGTCCGGCGCCCAACCGAGCTGCCGCGGGCCGAACGCAATCTCTTCGCGAACCGTGCGCTCGAACAGCTGCGCCTCGGGATACTGGAAGAGGTAGCCGGCAACGTCCGCGAGGTCCTCGGGTGCGAGCCGTCGCGTATCCCGGCCCATGACGGCAACCACGCCGGATGTGGGCCGGAGCAGTGCCATCGCCGTGCGGAGCAGTGTCGTCTTGCCGGCGCCGTTCGGGCCGAGCAGTGCCACGCCTTCACCCGGAGCGACGTTCAGCGTCACGTCGCGAAGCGCAGGCGTAGGCGCCCCTGCATACACGACGCTCACGCCGGCGAGCAAAAGCGGCGGCACGGCCGGCGCGGTCACGTCCATCGCGTGATCGCTTCGGACAGGTCGAGCGGATAGGGCGGCAGCAGCAGCGGCGGCGCTGGTTGGGCGACAGTCGCGGCTCGCCGGGCGAGCGCAGCAAATGCAGTCCCGCCGGCCCCGGCGGTCCACGTCGCCTCGCCGCGCAGCAGCGTGTCAGGGCTCCCATCGATCGCGATGCGGCCATGCTCGAGCACGACGAGGCGTTCGGCAACTCGCGCCATGCCATCGGCATCCTCGCTCGCGACGACGATGGCGGCGCCGCGGCGTGCCTCGCCTCGGAGCATATCAGCCAGCATCCCGCGACCGGGGCGGTCGAGCGCCGCCGCCGGCTCATCGAGCAGCCAGAGCTCGGGTTCGAACACCAGCATCGACGCGAGGACGACTCGCTGCAGCTCGCCGCCGGACAGCGTGGCCGGTGCGCGCGCGGCCAGCGCTGACACTCCGAGCCGGCCGAGCGCGGCATCGGTCGCGCGGCGGATCCGCTCGATGTCCCAGCCGAGGTTGGCGGGGGCAAACGCGACTTCTTCCCAGACGGTGGCGGCGACGCCCGAAAGCTGCAGCAGCGGCGACGCCGTGACGCACGCGATCCGGCCGGCCAGCGGTGCGCGGTCCGGCGTCGAGCCCAGATCGGTGCCGAGTGCCACGACGCGGCCGGTGCGCGTGCCGCCCGTATGCTGCGGCGCGAGGCCGGCGGACACGAGCAGCAGTGTGCTGGAGCCCGCGCCAAGCGCGCCAAGCAGCCAGGTAACCGCGCCTGCATGTATGTCGAGCGAAATGTCATGGAGTGCGTCGACTTCAGCGCCGGCGTAGCGGAACGTGAGGTGGTCGAGGGTCAGCGCGCTCAACGAGTGAGCCGCCACGCCAGCGCGAGAGCGAGCACTATCGGTATGGCCCAGCGAACGATGCGGTCGGCGGTGTGATCGGCTGGCGGCGCGATCGGCGTGCGGGGCACGCCAGCGGCGAGACCTCGCACCTCGAGCGCCATGGCGCGTTCGTCCACTTCTGAGAGCATGCCGAGCACCAGCGGCAGCGTAAGCGGAACGAGCGCGCGCAGCCGTCGGAGCGGTCCGCCGCCGTAGCGCAGGCCACGTGCGCGCTGTGCCGCGACGATCGTTGCGGCGCGCTCTCGGAGGCGCGGCGCCGCCTGGAGCGTGGCAACGAACAGGTATGCTGCGTGGAAGGACCATCCGCGACGCGCGACGGCATCGAGAAAGCGCGACGGATCGAAGCTCCGGAACAGGGCGAGCGACGCGGTCGCAATCGCGCCAAGCCGGCCCGCCTGCGCAGCCGCAGCCTCGATTCCGCCGCGCGAGACGACTAGCGGGCCGAGTGCAATGCGCTCGCCGCCGCCAATCACCGCGTGCAGGAGAAAGAGCATGGCCCAGAGCGGCAGGCAGAGCAGCGCGGCGCCGGATACCGCAGCGGGCGTGCCAGCGATGAGCGCCAGCGCGATCACGACTGCATAGAGCGCGAGCGGGCCGAACGGCGCCGGAAGAATGAACGCAAGCGCCGCGACCCCGCCGGTGACAGCAAAAAGCGTGAACGGGTGCGCGCGCCGGGCCAGGCCCCCGCGCCGGTTGTTCAACGGCCGGTGGCCCGCTGGGCCCAGGCAAACCGGGCCGCGACGCGGAGTGGCAGCGCGCGCAGCATGACGCCCACGAGCACGAAGACGATCGCCTTGTCGAGCA
>JBDTQV010000058.1:0-9759 GCA_039932015.1 Gemmatimonadota bacterium
CGGGTGGGATCAGAACGCGCAGCCGCTCGGCGCGTTCACCGACGCGCGCGAGCTTCAGCGCCGCCTCAAGGCGGCGGGCATGCATTTCGTGACCGAGGCCGACGAGAGCACCACCGGCCCCGCGAGCTTCATGGTGACCGATCCCGACGGCAACACCATCCTGATCGACCAGCACGTGTGACGGGGGGCCGCTGATGTGGCAACCGATCGTGTGGGCGATGCTCACCGGAGGAATAACGGGCGCGGCCTGGGTCGGGATCGTGCTCACCCAGCGGCAGCGGCGGAAGCTCGCCGAAGGGCGCCGCCTTCTGGAGAAAATCGACGATCGCATCGCCGAGACGCAGCTTGCGGAGAACCGGCTGGTCGAAGCCGAGGAACGGCTCGACTTTGCGGAGCATCGGTTGATGCAGCAGCGAGACGAGCAAATGCGCGGCGAGCAAATGCGCGGCGAGCATCTGCCTCGGGCGCCCGAGCCAAACACGCCGGATCCGCGGCCATGAACGATGCGAGGCTGTGCAGCGCCGGCCGCGGGTAACGCGGGATACACGGTTGCCGCCGGGCACGCGACCCACCCGAGAGCAGCTCGCCGCGGCGGAGAACACAACGATCCGCGATCTGATCGCACCCGGGTTGCGTGTGCTGTTCTGCGGGATCAACCCTGGACTCTACTCAGGCGCGACCGGCCACCACTTCGCGCGCCCGGGAAATCGCTTCTGGCCGGCATTGCACGCCGCTGGTTTCACCGAGCGGCTGCTCGCGCCATGGGAAGAAGCGCTCTTGCTCGAGCGCGGATACGGCATCACGAATATGGTCGCGCGCACCACCGCTACCGCCGCGGAGCTCGCGCGTGATGAGTTGGAAAAGGGCCGGCGCACTCTCGAGCGAAAGGTGCGCCGCTACGCGCCTCGCTGGCTGGCGATCGCGGGGATCGGTGCGTACCGGATCGCATTCGACAGTCCGCACGCGACGGTGGGACGCCAGGACACCACCATTGGCACCACCGGCATCTGGGTGCTGCCCAATCCGAGCGGCCTGAACGCGCATCACCAGCCGAAGGATCTCGCGCGGGCGTTCCGTGAGCTGAGGGTCGCGAGCTAGACGAGTTCGTTGCTTCGTCGCGTCGCCCCTCGAAATGACGGCGGGAGTCCTACCGACGCTTCTTGCCTGCGGCCTTCGGCACCTCGAACCGATACTCCCACCCCGATTCTGCGAGCAGCCGGAGCACCAGTCGGAGCGGCAGTCCCATCACGCCGAAGAAATCGCCCTCGATCCGCTCGACCAGCGCGGCGCCATATCCTTGAATCCCGTACGCACCGGCCTTGTCCATCGGTTCGCCCGTCGCGACGTAATCGCGGAGCAGCGGTTCGTCCGCCGCACGAAACGTGACGCTTGTGATGTCCGTGAGCTGCCGGACGGAGTCGTTCGACGCGACGGCGACGGCGGTGATCACCTGGTGCGTCCGGCCCTGCAGCTTCATCAGCATGCGCAGCGCGTCGTCTGCATCGCGCGGCTTCTCGAGCAACTCATCGCGCAGGACGACCGTCGTGTCCGCGCCAATGACCCAGGCGCCGGCCACACTCTGCGCCTTCTGCCGAGCGAGCCGCTGCACGTAGTCGACCGGTTTTTCGCCGGCGCGGTGGACCTCCGGGATGTGCGACGGCACCACCCGCACCGGAATGCCGAGCATCTCAAGAAGCTGGCGGCGGCGGGGCGATGCGGAAGCGAGCGTGATCGGTTCACTCATGAGGCGTCGCGATCCAGGATGAGCGTGACGGGGCCGTCGTTGTGAATTTCCACCAGCATGTCGGCGCCAAACTCGCCGGTCGCGACGGCGAGACCCGCGGCGCGCAGTGTCGCGACGAATCGCTCGTACAGCGGAATTGCGAGTTCGGGGCGGGCAGCGCCGATGAACGACGGGCGGCGACCCTTTGCTGCATCACCGTACAACGTGAACTGCGAAACGACCAATACGGCGCCGCCAATGTCCGTCAGCGCGCGGTTCATCCTGCCGGCCTCATCGGGAAAGATGCGCAGGCCCTGCACCTTCTCCGCGAGCCAGTCTGCTTCGGCCGTCGTATCGCTGGGGGCGATGCCGAGCAGAAGGCAGACGCCGGCGCCGATCTCACCGGTGACGCGCCCGCCGACCGTCACCGACGCGCGAGCGACTCGCTGCAGCACGATACGCATCGGCATAAGGTAATCGTATAGATTTCCGGGCAGGTCCGCCGTTCGCACTGCCAGGTTCCGTCGCAGGAGTTTTTCCGTTGCCGCTTCCGTTTCGCCATCACCTCAATTTCGCCCGCCGGTTCATTCGCGGTGCCGTCGAGGAGCGTCGCCGCGAGGCGGCAATTCCGATGCAGCCTGCCCCGCTCCGTCCGGATCCAACCGCCTGGCCGGCGGACCGTGTCACCGCCGCGTGGCTCGGCCACGCAACGGTGTTGCTCAATTTCTTCGGCGTGTCCATCGTGACCGATCCGGTGCTCGAGGCCCGCATCGGCGTGGGCCGCGGACGCGCCAAGCTGGGTCCGCGGCGACTGATCGCGCCCGCGCTCGCCGCTGGGGAGCTTCCGCCGCTCGATATCGTCCTGCTGTCGCACAGCCACATGGATCACACCGACACCGGCACGCTTGCGTCGCTGCCCCGCCGTTCGCACGCGGTAGTTCAGGCGGCGAACGGTGATCTGGTCCGCCGCTTTCGCGGCGTGACCGAGCTCGCATGGGGAGCCCACGCAGACGTTGCCGGTGTAAGCATCGAGGCCGTGCCGGCGCGCCACTGGGGCGCCCGCATGCTCACCGATACGCATCGCGGGTACGGCGGCTTCCTGCTTCGGCGCCACGGTGCGACGGTGCTCTTTGCGGGAGATACTGCGTATACCGATGCGCTGACGCCGATCGGGCGACGGCATCCGATCAACCTCGCCATCATGCCGATCGGCGCATACGACCCCTGGATCGCAAATCACGCCTCGCCGGAGGAGACGTGGCGCATGTTCCGCGACCTCGGCGCCGAATACCTGCTGCCCATTCATCACGCGACATTTCGCCTGAGCCGCGAGCCGGCCAGTGAGCCGCTCGCACGGCTGCTCGAGGCGGCGGGGCGCGATCAGTGGCGTGTCGTCGCGCGGCAGGTCGGCGCCACGTGGACCGCGCCCGTTAGAACGGAACGTTGAAGCTGAGTGCGGGCGCGCCGGTCGGTGTGAGGAGGAAACCGGGCGGCTTGAGGTGGAAGATGCGCCAGCGGCCGCTCACCAGCTTCGATGTCGTGATGCCCAGAACCGCACCCATCGCGACGTCGCTCACCCAGTGCCGATTGTCGTAAACGCGGGAAAAGGCAGTGCCCGTCGCGAGGGTGTAGAGGAGGATGCGAACGGGCGTGTTGTTGATGTCATCGGCAAGCGAGGTCGCGACGGCAAATGCCGCCATCGTATGTCCTGACGGCATCGAGCCGCGCGCGTTCAAGCCTGAGGAGTCCCTGAGCGACTTGAACGGGTGGAAGCTGAACGCGCCGACCCCCTCGTTCGGACGCGAGCGGCCCACGACGATCTTCGTCGCTTCCAGCACCACCGCGGAAGCGGCCACCGACGCGACGAGGCGGCCGCCGGCACGCTGGATGTCCGCGTTGTGGGTGACCACTCCCACCGCCAGCACGCCGAGACTGATGCCGGCGTAGTAGTATGGCTCGCCCTCCTGACGAAACACCTTCGCGACGTCGACCAGAGTCTTCGACCGGTGGCGCTGCGTGTAGCGCTGCACCGGTTCATCGATCGCCGTGAGTGCGGCGACCCCGCCAACCACGCCCAGCACATGATACCAGCGGATGACCGACGCATTCGCGAGCACATGCTGGCGGGCGCGCTGGTCGGCGCGCTTCACCCGCGCCGTGTCCGCTGGCGTCGGCTTGCGGGCGCTGTCAGGTACCTGCGCGTGCGCGCCGGTCGCGATGGCGAATGATGCAGTAGAAGCCACCAGCAGAGTGCGGAAACACAGCGTGGACCGGCGCAGCACTGGTACGGCGAGCATGTTACCTCCCGGGTGTGTAGCGGCCGCATTCCCCGGCCGGTCGCGCAATATACCGCGGGCCTGCTCGCCAAAGTGGGATGCACGTCACAGCCGCTGCGATCCACACGCTAGCGACCCGCACGGCATGGTCGCGCCTCAACGACAACCGGCACTGGCCGAGTGATGTCGTGGGCGGCGCGATCTGGGGGGTGACGGCGTCGAGGGTAGTGAGCGACTTCTTACGGAGCCGGCGCGGCGGACCCTGCCGCGGCCTGAGTAGCCCTCAGCCGACTTCGTAATCCGACGCGGTGGTGTTGTAGCGGCCGGGGTGGCCGTACCCGCGCTGCGTCGTCGCTTCCGCGATGCCGACGAGGCGCTGAATGTTGACGAGCGCCACCGGCCACAACTCCGCGCCAACAGGTGCCCGCGCCGCATCATTCAGCGGCGCCCACCGCGCCTCACGTACCATGACATACCCGCGCGACACGCGAAGGTGGTCGGAGAGGCGCTGATTGGTGAGAAAGTCGATCTGTCCCTCGAGCACGCCTTCCGGCAGCAGGCAGGAGACACTCCACGGCGAGGTGAAACCGCCGGGTGGCAGCGTCTCGATCGTCGCCTGCGCAGCATCCGGAAGTGCCATGCGAATGTCCTCGCGCTGCAACGCAAAGAACGGACGCGGCCGGTCTTCGCCCGGCAGGATGACGTCGGTCATCGGCAGGAAAGCGCCGCCATGCTGCAGGTAGTCACCGAAACCCTGCTGCATGGGAACGTGGAACGCGCCGCTCAGCCAGCCTGCCGCCGTGAGACAGTCGCAGGTGACGGCCCGGAGCGGCGGCGGCGTTGGGATTGCGGCGGTCGTCACTATTCCACCGTCACTGATTTGGCGAGGTTCCGCGGCTGGTCGACGTTGCAGCCGCGGCGTACCGCCACGTAGTAGGAGAAGAGCTGCAGCGGGACGATCGTGAGGATCGGAGTGAGCAGGTCGAGCGTGACCGGCAGCTCGAACGTGGCATCGGCGAGACGCTCGATTTCGCTGTCGCCCTCGGTCATGATGGCAATGACTTTGCCGCCGCGCGCCTTCACCTCTTCGATATTCGACACGATCTTCGAGTGCACCGCGTCCCGCGGCGCAATGAAGACCACCGGCATGTTCTCGTCGATGAGCGCGATCGGCCCGTGCTTCATCTCCGCCGCCGGATACCCTTCGGCGTGGATGTACGAGATTTCCTTCATCTTGAGCGCGCCTTCGAGGGCGACGGGGAAGTTCACGCCGCGTCCCAGGTAGAGCGCGTTCGTCGCGTCGATGAACCGCTCCGCAATCCGCTCCATGTCCGCCGAGCGCGCGAGAATACCGGCGAGCTGGTCGGGCAGTGCATTCAGCGCCTGAATGAACTGGCGACCCTGCAGAATGCTCATATTCCGGAGACGCGCGATACGCAGCGTGACGAGGGCGAGTGCCGCGACCTGGCTGGTGAACGCCTTCGTGCTCGCGACCCCCACCTCGGGACCGGCGTGCAGATAGATGCCGCCGTCCACTTCGCGCGCAATCGTCGACCCCACCACGTTCACGAGCCCGACGGTGCGCGCGCCGCGCAGCTTCGCCTCGCGGAGCGCGGCCAGCGTATCCGCCGTCTCGCCCGACTGTGAAATGCCGATCACGAGCGTTCGTTCGTCGATCACCGGATTGCGATACCGGAACTCCGACGCATACTCGACCTCAACCGGAATGCGCGCCATCTCTTCCAGCATGTACTCGCCGATCAGGGCGGAATGCCATGACGTGCCGCACGCGGTGATGACGATGCGCTCAATCCGCTTGAGATCGTCATCCGACAGATTGAGGCCGGTGACGCGAGCCGTACCCTCTTCCTCGAGCAGGTGTCCGCGAAGGGTATTCCGCAGACTCTCCGGCTGCTCGCAGATCTCCTTGAGCATGAAGTGCGCGTACCCGCCGCGCTCGATCGTCGTCAGGTCCCACTCGATCTGATTGACCGGCTTGTCGATGCGCGCCGTGTCGAGATTGCGGATCCGGTAGCCGTCACGCGTGAGCACAGCCATCTCGCCGTCGTCGAGATACACCACGGACCGGGTGTATTGCAGCAGCGGTGACGCATCGGAAGCGACGAACCATTCGCCGTCACCCACGCCGACCAGCAGCGGCGAGCCTTTCCGCGCGGCGACCAGCACGTCCGGCTCGTCCTCGGAAATGACGGCGAGCCCATACGCGCCGTCGACGTCGCGGAGCGCCGCGGCGACCGCCTCTTCCAGATTGCCCTGGTACAGCTCGCCGATCAGATGCGCGAGCACTTCGGTATCGGTCTCGGACGTGAAGATGTGCCCGCGTTGCGCCAGCGCCTTCCGGATCGCGCCGGCGTTCTCGATGATGCCATTATGGATGACGGCAATGCGGCCGGTCTGATCGGTGTGCGGGTGAGCGTTCGGTGTCGTGGGTGCGCCGTGCGTGGCCCAGCGGGTATGACCGATGCCGAGGGTGCCGGCGGGCATTTGCCCGTCGAGCTTCTGCTCGAGCTGGGAGAGCTTGCCGGCCGCCTTGACGATCTTGAGCCCGGTCCCGTTGATGACGGCGATGCCGGATGAGTCGTAACCGCGATATTCGAGGCGCCGAAGCCCCTCTACGAGCAGCGCGCCCGCCTGGCGCGGTCCGATGTACCCCACGATGCCGCACATCTATCGCAGTTCCTCAGATCAGGAGTGCTCGTCCTGCAGCGATCAGCTGCTCCGCGTCGGCCGCGCTCGGCGCCTCGGCGATGAATCGTATGATCGGTTCGGTTCCCGACGGGCGCACATGCAGCCAGCGATCGGCCCATGAAAGCCGGAGCCCGTCCCGGTCATCCGCCGCCGCGTCGGGAAAGCGCAACCGCAGTCCTTCGTATAGCGGTCCAAGCGCCGGTCCCCGCGGTCCCTTCGCCTTCACGATCACATAGCGCGGTGCCTGGGCGACCAGTTTCGAGACAGTTGCCCCGGAGCGTGCAAGGTGGTGCAATATAAGGGCCACCCCCAGAGGCGCGTCCCGGCCAATGTGAAGCGCCGGGTACATCACACCGCCGTTCCCTTCGCCCCCGATCACCGCGCCCTCGTCCCGAATCGCACGCGCCACATTCGCTTCGCCCACGGCGGCCCGCAGGAATCGCGCGCCACCCGCGCGTGCCGCATCCTCCACGACCAGACTGGTGGAGAGATTCACCACCACGACGGCGGGCGTGCTCTCATCGGTGCGTCCGCTCAACACCGCACGCACGGCAAAGGCGAGCGTATAGTCTTCGCCGATCGGCCGTCCGGTCTCGTCGACGATCGCCAGCCGGTCGACGTCCGGATCGACCGCGAAGCCCACATCCGCACCAGATTCACGCACCCGCCGGCTCAAATCGCCAAGGTTTTCGGGAATCGGCTCGGGCGCGTGCGGGAAGCGGCCGTCTGTCTCGAGATGAATTCCGCTCATGCGGCAGCCGAGCCGCTCGAGGAGCTGCGGAATCGTCCCGCCGCCCGCTCCACGCACGCAGTCGAGCGCAACATGAAACCCGCGCGCCCTGATTGCTGCGACATCGATCACCGGCAAGGCGAGCACCTGATCGAGATGCCGGCAGATTGCATCCGGATCGCTGATCACGCGGCCGATGCCATCCCAACCAACGCGCGGCGGGCCCTGTTCCGCGAGCGCCCTCACCAGCGCCCCGGCCTCGGCATCGAGAAAGATCCCGTCGGGGCCGACGAACTTGAGCGCATTCCACTCGATGGGATTGTGGCTCGCCGTGAGAATCAGCCCGGCGCCCGCGTGGTGGTGCTCGACCGCGAGCTGCACCGTAGGCGTGGGCACCACTCCGACATCGATCACGTCGACGCCCACCGACATGAGACCCGATGTGGCGGCAAGCGCGAACATCGGCCCGCTGGTGCGCGCGTCGCGTCCCAGCACGACCGACGGCTGGCCGGCGGCGCGAGCCCAGGCGCCCAGTGCGGCAGCATGGCGCGCGACGAGTTCGGGGGTCAGGTCGGTGCCTACGTGGCCCCGCATTCCGGACACGCTGATCATCAGCGTCTCTGACATGGTACTGCCTCCTGGTGAACGCCGAGCGGTCAGCTGTGCACCGGCAGGACGGTGATATCGGAATGGGCTTTGAGGAACGCTTCGACAATTTCGGCATCGAAGTGAGTGCCAGCGCAGGCGCGGAGTTCCTGCACCGCATCGGCTGGCGCGCGCGACGGGCGGTAGGCGCGGTTGGTGGTCATCGCGTCGTACGCGTCGGCGACGGCGACGATGCGCGCCTCGATCGGAATCCGATCGCCAGTCATCTTGTCGGGAAAGCCGCTGCCGTCCACTCGCTCGTGATGGGAGCGGACGATGGAGAGCACCGTGGGGCGCTCGGCGAGGAACGGCTGCAGAATGCGCTCGCCGAGCACCGTGTGCAGCTTGATGTGCTCGAACTCATCCGGATCGAGGCGGCCCGGCTTGTTCAGCACCGCCTCGCGCGTGCCGATCTTGCCGATATCGTGCAGTTTGCTGCCGAGCTCGACCTGCGCAAGGCGCTCACCGGTGAAGCCGAGTCGCACGGCGGTCTTCATCGCGAATTCCTTCACGCGGAGCGAGTGGCCGCTCGTGTAGGCGTCCTTCGCTTCGAGCGCGAACACCAGCATCTCGACGCCGTTGATCAGCGACTGCCGGTTCCGCCCGTCGAGCTCGCGCACGCGACTCTCCAGCGTGTGCTGATATTGCCGGTTCTGCAGCACGAGCTCGCGCTTGTCGAGCGCCTTCACGAGCCGCGCGTTCACCTCGTCGATGAGCACCGGCTTCGTGATGTAATCGAGCGCGCCGAGGCGCAGGCACCGGATCGCCGTGCCCACTTCCGCGAGGTCAGTGAGCATGATGACGGCCATATCGGGATAGCGGGCCGTGACCTCATGTAGAAGGTCGACGCCGTCCATCTCCGGCATGTTGACGTCGGTGATGCAGATGGGATACTCGCCGTCGGACTCGAGCGCGGCGAGCGCTTCGCGCGCGCTGCCGACAGCGCGCACGGCGAGCCCTTGCGTCTGGATGGCGAGCGTGAGCGCAGAACGGACCTGCGCGTCGTCGTCTACGAGAAGGCAGCGGGCGGTCAGCGCCGGCGCCTGATTCACTGGCGAATTCACCCAGCGAAGCTACCGCCCGGCGACCCAGTTTTCAACCGCGGCTTGCCGCCGCTCCACCCCGCCGTTACGGTTCTGCAACCTCTTACTGCATGGGCAGATGACGAAGATTTTTGCGGACGATGACGCCTACGGCTTTGCCACCCGCGCGGTGCATGCCGGCCAGCGCCCCGATCCGGTCTCCGGCGCCGTGATGACGCCAATCTATCAGACCTCGACCTACGTGCAGGATGGACTCGGCCGGCACAAGGGATACGAGTACGCGCGCACCCAGAATCCGACGCGCGAAGCGCTCGAGCGGAACGTCGCGAGCCTCGAAGGTGCCAGCTACGGATTCGCATTCGGATCGGGACTCGCCGCTCTCGACGCGACGCTCAAGCTGCTCCGGTCCGGCGATCACGTCATCTCGGGCGAGAACATTTACGGCGGCTCGCACCGCCTCATGGAGCAGATCTACACCCAGTACGGGCTGACATTCAGCTTCGTGGACATGCGCGACGTGAGCGGCATCGAGTCGGCCCTCACGCCAGCCACTCGCATGATCTTTTGCGAGACGCCCACCAACCCGATGATGAACCTGGTCGACCTCGCCGCAGTCGGGGATCTGGCGCAGGC
>JBDTQV010000059.1:0-9625 GCA_039932015.1 Gemmatimonadota bacterium
GCGCGGCTCGCGCAGAAGGCACGCGCAATCGGCATTCATCTGATCCTGGCGACGCAGCGCCCGTCGGTGAACGTGATCACCGGACTGATCAAGGCAAATTTCCCGAGCCGCATCGCGTTTCGAGTGGCGTCGAAGGTGGACAGCCGCACGATTCTCGATGGCAACGGCGCCGAAGCGCTGCTGGGGAAGGGCGACATGCTCTTCCTCGAGCCGGGGAAGAGCGAGCCGATGCGGCTGCAGGGCGCGTATATCTCCACGGAGGAGACCGAGGCGATCATGGAGCTGTATCGCCTGCGGCGCGAGCAGCGCGAGCGCGAGGGCGCAGCTGAATCGGCCGAGAGCGACATCCTGCTCGAAGTGCCGGACGAGGGTGACGAAGGCGGTGCGGCCGGTCACGGTACGATGGCGGGCGAGCGCGACGAAAAGCTGCGTGAAGCCGCCGAGGTCTGCATTCAGAATCAGGGCGGATCGACGTCACTGCTGCAGCGGAAGCTTGGCATCGGCTACGGCCGCGCGGCGCGCATCATCGACCAGCTTGAAGATGCCGGGGTGCTGGGTCCGCCGGCCGGAAGCCGGCCGCGAGAGGTGCGGATCGGGCTCGACATGGTCGATGAATACGTGAAATAGCTGCACGCATTCGCGCTCGCGCGCATTCGTTCGGTCCCCTCCTGCGCCACTCCATTCCTACATTCGCCCCATGTCGATCACACGCCGGTTCGTTCCGGCCGCGGAATGGGAAGACGCGCGGCATGTGCGCGGCGTGCGCGGCGAGCGAATCGCGTTGGCCTTCCTGACGGCATGCGGGTGGCAGATCGAATCGCATCGGTATCGGCTCGGGCGGCATGACGTGGACCTGGTGGCTCGGCGCGGGTGCACGATCGCTTTCGTGGAGGTGAAGACACGCGCGAGCCACACATTCGGGTCGGCACTCGAAGCGATCGGCTGGCGCAAGCGGCGCTCGATCGGCCGGGTGGCGGAGGTCTGGCGCCAGCGATACGGGCGGGCGGGTGACGAGTTCCGTTTCGACCTTGTCGCGGTATACGAGCGGCCGGGGGAGGCGCCGGAAGTGGAGCATGTCGCGGACGCCTGGAGGATGTAACACTATGGATCAAAATAGGTCACTATGGACCTATTGATTCGGTATAGTTTCGGTATTATGTTGTTCCGCGTAGCCAATTGTAGCAAAATCAGTCACTTTCATCCGAGGTTGGTATGGCCGACGAAACCCGACTCGAAGCCGATCGCCGCAAGGCGCTCAGTCTGGCGATCTCCCAGATCGAGAAGCAGCTCGGCAAGGGCTCCATCATGCGCATGGGCGCCGACACCCCGCGCGTGAAGATCGGGGCCATCCCGACCGGCGCCATCAACCTCGACGCCGCGATCGGCATCGGTGGCGTGCCTCGCGGCCGCATCACCGAGATCTACGGTCCCGAATCGTCCGGTAAGACGACGCTCACGCTCCACCTCGCGGCCAATGTCCAGAAGCTGGGCGGCGTCGCCGCGTATGTCGACGCCGAGCACGCGCTCGACATCGAGTACGCCAAGAAGCTGGGCGTCAACGTCGAGGATCTCCTCGTCTCGCAGCCCGACACCGGCGAGCAGGCCCTCGAGATCGTCGAGATTCTCGTGCGGTCCGGCGCCGTGGACATCGTGGTCATCGACTCGGTTGCGGCACTGGTCCCGAAGGCCGAGATCGAGGGCGAGATGGGCGACAGCCATGTCGGTCTCCAGGCCCGCCTGATGAGCCAGGCGCTCCGGAAGCTGGCCGGCGCCATCAACCGGTCGAACTGCGCGGTGGTCTTCATCAATCAGCTGCGCGAGAAGATCGGCGTCATGTTCGGCAATCCGGAGACGACGACCGGCGGCAAGGCGCTCAAGTTCTATGCATCGGTCCGGCTCGACATCCGCCGCATTGGCCCGGTGAAGGACAAGGAAGTCGTCGTCGGCAATCACGTGCGCGTGAAGGTCGTCAAGAACAAGGTGGCGCCGCCATTCCGGCAGGCGGAGTTCGACATCATGTTCGACGAAGGCATCAGCCACTCGTCGCTGCTGGTGGATCTCGCGTCGGAGGCCAACATCATCCAGAAGTCAGGCGCGTGGTACTCCTATGGCGATCAGCGCATCGGTCAAGGCCGGGAGAACGCCAAGCTCTTTCTCAAGGACAATTTGGCACTGATGGCCGAAGTCGAGGAAAAGGTGAAGGAGCTCCTGGGCATGAAGGCCGGTGCGGTCGTGGCCGGTGCGGGCGCCGAGGACGATGAAGAGTAGGGAAGCGCTGATTCGTCCCGAGGGGCGTGTGACGTCCCTCGAGACGGACACGCGGCGCGACACCAGCGTCCGCATCCACGTGG
Source organism: Gemmatimonadota bacterium (assembly GCA_039932015.1). Lineage (GTDB taxonomy): Bacteria > Gemmatimonadota > Gemmatimonadetes > Gemmatimonadales > GWC2-71-9 > JAICUF01. Next base: position 2,352 of record JBDTQV010000059.1, read on the forward strand.
CCGGGCGCCCGTACTGCACGGTGCCCGCGCACACAGTGCGCGCGGAAGCGCTGCGCGAAGGCCAGGAGATCGATGACGCGCTTCACGAGCGCCTGAGCCGCGCCGCCGATGCGGAAGCGGCCTTTCGAACCGCGCTGCGCTCACTCGAAGCCCGGTCGTTCGCTCGCGGTGATCTGGGCCGGCGCCTCATCCGGAAGGGTCATCCGCGGCCGGCAGTCGACGCCGCGCTCGAGCGGATCGAATCGCTCGGCCTGCTCGACGATGCGGCGTTTGCGGTGAACTTCGTGCAGGCCAAGGCGGCGCGCGGACGCGGGCCGGTGCGTCTCGTGCGCGATCTCATGGCGATGGGGGTAGAGCGGAGTCGGGTCGATGCGGCTATCGCGGCGCACTGGCCGGATGGGCATGAAGACTCCGACGTGCCGCTCGCACTGGCCACGCGTCGCTCGGCGCAGCTCGGAGACCTGCCGCGGCCGGTCAAGCGGCGCCGGCTGCTCGCGTTTCTCGCCCGGCGCGGGTACAGCGGCCGCACCGTAAGTGCCGTGGTGTCGCAGGTGCTGACCGGCGGCTGACGCGGCTTTCATCCTTCCCCTTGGGGCGCCTATATTTGCCCCATGAAATCGGCCACAATCCGGCGTCTTTTCCTCGACTACTTCGCCGCGCGCGAACACCGTGAGGTGCCGTCGTCCTCGCTCGTTCCGGCGGACGATCCTACCCTCCTGTTCACCAACGCGGGGATGGTGCAGTTCAAGCGCGTCTTCCAGGGCCAGGAGCGGCGTGACTACGTGCGCGCCACCACCTGCCAGAAGTGCGTGCGCGCCGGAGGGAAGCACAACGATCTGGAGCAGGTGGGGCACACGCGCCGCCACCACACCTTTTTCGAGATGCTCGGCAACTTCTCTTTCGGAGACTATTTCAAGCGCGACGCGATCGCGTTCGCCTGGGAATTTGTCACCAGCGCCGAGTATCTCGGACTTCCCGCGGAGCGGCTGTGGGTGACGGTGCACCACACCGATGACGAGGCGCGGGCGCTCTGGCGCGAGATCGCCGGGCTGCCGGACGGTCGAATCTTCGGCCTGGGCGACAAGGACAACTTCTGGCAGATGGGCGACACGGGCCCGTGTGGCCCGTGCTCCGAAATCTTCGTCGACCTCGAATGGCAGCCCGGGGAACAGGCAGCGCACGTCGATCGTGACGAGTTCGAGCGTCTCGCCGAAGCGGGTCGTTTCCTCGAGATCTGGAACCTGGTCTTCATGCAGTTCGATCGCTCGGCGGACGGTGGGCTCACGCCGCTGCCGCGCCCATCGGTCGATACCGGCGCCGGCCTCGAGCGCATCGCGGCCGTGATGCAGGGCGAAGACGACAACTTCCACACCGATCTCTTCGCGCCGTTGCTGGCGCGCGCGGGCGAGCTCATTGGCCGCTCATACGATCGCTCCTCCACCGATCGTGCATCATTCCGCGTGCTCGCCGACCATGCTCGCGCGGTCAGCTTTCTGCTGGCCGATGGCGTCTATCCCGGTAACGAGGGCCGGGGCTACGTGCTCCGGCGCATTCTGCGGCGTGCGGTGCGCCACGCGTGGCTGCTCGGGCGCCGCGAGCCGACGCTCGCCCAGCTCACGTCGGTCGTGGTCGATCAGATGTCGGATGTCTATCCCGAGCTCCGGGCCAAGGCATCCTACATTCACGACGTCACGCAGAAGGAGGAAGAGCGCTTTCTGGAGACGATCGAAGGCGGTTTGCGCCGGCTCGATGAGATCTTTGCCACCGGTGCGACCACGATCGGCGGCGACGAAGCGTTCCGGCTCTACGACACCTTCGGCTTCCCGATCGATCTCACCGAGATCATCGCCGGCGAGCACAAGGTTACCGTGGACCTGCCGGGATTCGAGAAGGCGCTGGCCACGCAGCGGCAGCGCTCGCGCGCGGCGCGCACCGGCGCGAAGGGGCCCGCGATCAAAGTGCAAGACGACGGTGCATGGCGTTCGCTCAAACGGGGGAAGCAGCGGTTCGTCGGATACGATCGCACCGAGTCGGAGGGCGAGCTGCTCGCGTTCCGTCAGGACGGCAGCCAGCTCGAGCTGCTGCTGCGCGAGAACCCGTTTTACGCCGAATCCGGCGGGCAGGTGAGCGATACCGGGATCGTCTCCGGCGAGGGCTGGACGCTCCCGGTCACGACCGTGCGCAAGTCGGATAAGGGGACCGTTGTCGGCGGGGCCTTTCCCGAGCCGTTCGATCCCACTGCGGTGCACGCAGCAGTCGATGCCGAGCGGCGGCACAGCATCGAGCGGAACCACAGTGCCACCCACCTGGTGCACGCCGCGCTCCGCCGCCATCTCGGCAATCACGTGCGCCAGCAGGGCTCGCTGGTCGATGCCACTCGCCTGCGATTCGACTTCTCGCATCATGCGCCGCTCGATTTGGCACTCCTGCAGGAGATCGAGGCGGATGTGAATGAGCAAATTCTCGCGAACGCCGGCGTTGCGACCCGTGAAATGGCGTATCCGGATGCCCTCTCGCTTGGCGCGATGGCGTTCTTCTCCGAGAAGTACGGCAGCGTCGTGCGGGTCGTCGAGATGGGCCATTCCATTGAGCTATGCGGCGGTACGCACGTCAGGAGCACCGGCCAGATCGGCACGTTTCGATTTGCCGGGCAGGGAGGTGTCGCCGCTGGTGTGCGGCGCATCGAGGCCGTGACCGGCACCGCCGCGCTCGCCGCAGTCCGCGAGCTCGAGCAGCGCCTCGCGCGCGTAGCCGAGGCGCTCAAGGCGCAGCCGGAACACGTCGTCCGTCGCGTCGAGCAGCTCCTCGAGGAGCGCCAACGGCTCGACGAGCGGCTGCAACAGGCACTGCGCGAAGGTACACGCGCCGCGCCGAGCGCGCCGACGCACCGGATCGAAGATGTCGATGTCACCATTTCCGAGACTTCGAGTGAGGATCGCGACGAACTGGGCCAGGTGGCCGACGCGTTCCGCACCGGGAAGGAAGCCGCGGCCCTCGTCCTCTTCGGCACCAGCGGACGCGGCGCGGTGCACGTGGCACTCACCGAGGATCTCGTCCGGCGGGGCCTCAAGGCGGGTGACCTGGTCAACCGGATCGCCGCGGTGAGCGGCGGGAAGGGTGGAGGCCGTCCGCATTTCGCGTCTGCCGGCGCCGGCGATCCATCGCGGCTGGACGCGGCCCGCGACGCGACGCCGGCGCTCGTCGCCGAATGGCTCGGGGTGCGGAACTGACGGACACGGTGCGGTGGCTTGCCGCACACTCGGCGGCGGCGCCGCCGGCGCTGCGCGAGCGGATCCAGGCATATGCCCGCCTGGGGCGAGGCGAACTGCCGGCCGCCCTCGCTGACGCGGGACAGCAGGCGCTCGCGCACGTCGTGCATCATCCGGGCGATCGCTCGGTCGCGCTCGATTTGCTCGCCGCCGATGGCCTGATCACCCTGGCCCTGCTCGCGCAGGCGGAGTCGGCGCCCGGCGCCCTTCGACACTTCGCCGCCTCGCTGCTCGACGGCTCGGTCGTCGCGCGGTGATCGACCTCCACTCCCATCTCCTGCCCGGCGTGGATGACGGATCGCGAAGCGTCGCGCGATCCGTGTCGATTCTGCGCGAGCTCGTCGCGCTCGGCGTCACCGACGTCTGCCTCACCCCGCATCTCACGGCCAGCCAGATCGGCGACGGGGTTCCTGCCGGGCACGATCGCGCCTTCGAGGCACTCACCGCTGCCGCGCCCGAAGGAATTACGCTCCATCGCGGCGCCGAGGTGATGCTTGACCGGCCGTTGCCACCCAGCGCGGCATCAAATCGCAGCGTCACCCTCGCGCGTTCAACCTATTTGCTTGTCGAGTTTCCCCGCATGGTGGCGAGCGAAACCGTCGAGCGCGCACTCCGCATGGTCGCCGAGCTCGGCCTCCGTCCCCTGCTCGCGCATCCGGAGCGCTACACCTCGTGCTCCGTCAGTGCGGCACGCCGTTGGCGGGCGACCGGTAGCGCGCTCCAGGTGGACGCGAACACGCTGCTCCATCGATCCACGCGCGGCGAGCGAGCGCGGGCACTGCTCGCAGCCGGCATGGCCGATATTCTCGCGGCCGACAATCACGGCGACGACCGGTCCCTCGCCGCCGCTCGCGACGCACTGCTATTCGAAGGCGCGGCGGCGCAAGCGGCGCTCCTCACGGTCGGCAACCCCCGCGCGATTCTCGATGACCAGCCGCTCACAATGGTGGAGCCGGTGACGCTGCGACTTCCCTGGATGCAGCGCATTCGCCGCCTCTTCGACACGGGTGAGACCTGACATGATCGATCTGAGCGGCAAGCGGGCACTGGTGACCGGCGGCTCCCGGGGCGTCGGCCGCGCCACCGCTCTGTTGCTCGCGCAGGCCGGCGCCGACGTCGCGCTCACCTATCACACGCGCGCGGATGAGGCAGACGCCGTCGCCCGCGAGATTCGGGCGCTGGGCCGCGGCGTCTACGTCGCCGGCGGCGACCTCGCCGAGCCGAAGGTGGTGGATCGCGTCTTCGGCGGGATTCGCGGCGAGTTCGGCGGGCTCGACATCTTCGTTGCGAACGCCGGCGTCTGGCCAACCGACGAAGTTCCGCTTGCGCGGATGACCTCCGCGCGCTGGCGCGCCACGATGGCCGCGAATCTCGACGCGGTGTTTCTCACGACCCGTGCGGCGCTGCAGCTCATGGACGGCCGGGGCACCGTGGTTCTCGTCTCCAGCACCGCGGGCCAGCGGGGCGAGGCAAATCACGCCGATTACGCCGCCACGAAGGGGGCGCTCATTGCGCTCACCAAGTCGCTCGCGGTCGAGTGCGCGCCGGCGATCACCGTCAATTGTGTCGCGCCCGGCTGGATCGACACCGACATGTCCGCGGCGGCCTTCGAAGGTGGTGGCCGGGCGCGGGTCGCGGCATCGATTCCGCTCCAGCGAATCGCGTCGGCGGCGGACGTCGCCGGGCCGATTCTGTTTCTCTGCAGTCCGCTCGCGCGGCACATCACCGGCGAGATCCTGAACGTGAATGGCGGGAGCGTGCTGTGCGGGTGAGCTGAGCATGTTGCTCCCAGCCAGCGTGCCTGTCCCGCAGGCGGTGCTCGACATCATCGGCACGCTCACGAAATCGGGCCACGAGGCATGGTGCGTCGGCGGGGCGCTGCGGGACGCGTTGCTGGACCAGCCGCAATCCGATTTCGACGTGGCCACGTCGGCCACACCCGATCAGGTTCGCCGCCTCTTTTCGCGAACGGTTGCGGTGGGCGAGAAGTACGGAACGATCGGCGTGCTGGATCGCGAGCGCGTGCTGCACGAGGTCACGACCTTTCGGCAGGACGTCACGACCGACGGGCGCCGCGCCGTCGTTGCATTCGGGGTGTCGCTCGAGGAGGACCTCGCTCGCCGAGACTTCACCATCAATGCCCTCGCCTACCAGCCGATCACGCATGAGTGGCGCGACCCGTTCTCGGGCGCGGACGATCTCGCGCGCGGAACGCTGCGCGCGGTGGGCCGCCCCGAGGCGCGGTTCCGCGAGGATTACCTCCGCATTCTTCGCGCGGTGAGATTCGCGGCACGCTACGCACTCACCATCGACCCGCACACCTGGACCGCCGCCGTCGAGTCCGCCGCCGGCCTGGCCGAACTCTCGGCGGAGCGGGTGCGGGACGAATGGTTCAAGGGCCTTCGCACGGCGGGCACCGTATCCGTGCTCGCTGAGCTCTGGCGCGATGTCGGCGCCGCGCATATCTGGCTTCCCGAACTCAGGAGCGAGCGTCTGCCGGAACCCGCACTGAGCGCGCTGCCACGGGATCCAGTGTTGCTGAGCGTAGCCCTTACGACGGATCCGGTTGCCGTCCTCCGCCGGCTCAAGGCATCGAATGCCGAAATCGGGCGCGCCGCGGCAATGATGGCCGCGCCGGCTGGTCCCGCTTCATCCGGGGTATCGGACGTGCGGCGCTGGCTCTCGGTGAGCGGTGGTGCCGCCGACGATCTGTTGCAGCAGCACGAGCTCGCGCGCGGAACAGCCGCACCGTGGGCGCGTGTGGTGAATGAGATCCGCGAGCGCGGTGAGGCGGTAACCCGGGGACAACTGGCTGTTACCGGGCGCGACCTGCTCGCGCTCGGGTTGAGCGGCCCGGCGGTCGGTGAAACGCTCGACCGCCTGCTCGAGCGGGTGATGGAAGATCCCGCGTTGAATCAGCGTGAGCGGCTGCTCGAGATCGTGGCGCTGAAGGGATGAGTCCGCTGCTGTTTGCCTTCATCGCCGCGGCCGGAAATGTTGCCGGCGCGCTCGTCGTGGTCCGGCATTTTCGGCGAGGCATGCGCGTCATCGATGCGTTTCTCGCATTCGGCGCGGGCTTCATGCTCGCCACCGTGGTGTTGGGCATGCTGCCCGAAGTATTCACCACCGCCAGCGGCGCGTACTTTGTCGTGGCCGGGTATCTCGCGGTGCATCTCGCGCAGCACGTGCTCACGCCGCATTTCCATTTCGGCGAAGAGACGCACCGCGTGAGTGCGCGCGCCGGTGCCACGGCGCTGGCCGGCCTCACGTTGCATACCTTCTTCGACGGCGTCGCCATCGCGAGCGGGTTTCTGGTGTCGGGCCGCCTTGGGGTGCTGCTCTTTCTCGCGGTCCTTCTGCATAAGCTTCCGGAAGGCGTCACGATCGCCAGCCTGGTGATGGCGGGCGGCCAGACGGCGCAGCGCGCCGTGCTCGCGGCGCTGGCACTGGGGCTCGCGACGGTGTTGGGTGTCGCACTCACGGAAGTGGCCCAGCCGCTCGCGCATCACGGACTCGCCATCTCAGCTGGTGTTACCCTGTACGTGGCGGCATCGGACCTGGTGCCGGAATTCCAGGCCAAGCGCGGCGGAGGGACGGCGCTGGCGTTCTTCGGCGGCGCAGCGGGGTTTCTGGTGACGCAACTGCTGCTCGCGCACTGGGTCAGGTAGCAAATCGGAGGGTTGCATCGGATGCCACGTCGGAGCGGAGGGGGCGCAGAGGAATCGCTGTTCAGCACTGCGACGCAGGCGCAACCGCTCGCGGCGCGCATGCGGCCGCGGGTGCTCGACGAGTACGTCGGCCAGCAGCATTTGCTCGCCCCGGGCAAGGCGCTGCGCGAGGCGGTGGAGAAGGGAACACCGGGCTCCATCATCTTCTGGGGGCCGCCCGGTTCCGGCAAGACGACACTCGCGCACCTGATCGCGGCGACCACCGGCCGTGTCTTCGTGCCGTTCAGCGCGGTGACCGAGGGCGTGCCGCGGATTCGCGAGATCGTCAACGAAGCGC
>JBDTQV010000060.1:0-9526 GCA_039932015.1 Gemmatimonadota bacterium
TCGATGCCATCCGGATACAGCACGATGAAGCCGCGCCGGTCGGCTTCGGCGCTGAATCCGGTGCCGGCGGCAAGCTGGCGCCCGGTGCCGCCACTCCCGTGCAGCATCACCACGACCGCGGCCGCGCTCGCGCCCAGGCGCGGCGGAACGTGCAGGAGGTAGCGGCGTTCGGCGCCGTCGACGCGCAGCGTGCGCATGTAGTCGCCGGGTGCGGGGCGCACCGTGCCGGAGCCGCCGAGAGCCAGACCGGCGAGGAGCAATGATGTCAGCATCACCTTATCTTAAACGCATGTCGCTATCCGACCTGCGCCGGGATTATTCGCGCGCGCGCCTCGACGAGCACGACATCGGGCCCGATCCGATCGTCGAAGTGGCCCGCTGGCTCGATGAGGCGATCGCCGCCGAAGCGCTGGAGCCGTCCGCGATGACGCTCGCGACCGCAACCGCCGAAGGAATCCCGTCGGCGCGCATGGTGCTGCTCAAGGGCCTCGGTGCCGACGGGTTCGTTTTCTTCACCGACTATCGGAGCCGGAAGGCGGCGGAGCTCGACTCCAATCCGCGCGCAGCGCTGGTGCTCTACTGGCCCGAGCTCGAGCGGCAGGTGCGGGTGACCGGACAGGTGGAACGGGTGGCGCGACACGAAACCGAGGCCTACTTCAGAAGCCGTCCCCGCGGGAGCCGCCTCGGCGCATGGAGTTCGACCCAGAGTTCGGTGCTCCCGAACCGAAGTGTGCTGGAGGCGGAGCTCGCGCGGGTCACCGCGCAGTTCGAGGGCGAGGATGTGCCCGTGCCCGAGCAATGGGGTGGGTATCGCCTGCGGCCGGACACGATCGAGCTCTGGCAAGGCCGGCCGAGCCGGCTGCACGACCGGATCCGCTACCGGCGCGGCGCGGACACTGGCTCCGCCGCAGCTGGTGCGTGGACCGTCGAGCGTCTCGCGCCGTGATGAGAGCGTCTAGGCGATAGCGCTCTCGCTGGTCCAGCTCACGGCGTATCGGCACACCTTCCCGCCGCGCGCACGACATTCCTCCTCGACCACGCGAACGCCCTGCGCCCCGCACATCTCCAGCGCCTTCCGATACCAGCCCACCACCGTCAGGCAATCTGGTGCGCTGAACGTCTCGGCGTCATGCGTCGTGAGCACAGCGGAGCGTTCACCGGTCGACTTGAATTCACGGTGGCCGCTCTCGTAGTACATGCTGTAGATCGACGGCGTTTTCTCGAGGAACGCCTTGGGATTTCCCGGCGCGATGAACCCGCTGTGCAGCGACCCCAGGTTCTTGGCCGCCGAAGCCGCGCCCATCCGTTCGAACAGCTCCGGCTTCCCGGCGCCGAGCACGGCGACGATCGCGTCGTCCAGTCGCTTGCCGATGTCGAACGCATACCAGTTCGACGTAAAGACCAGTTTCAGCGCGCGTTGGTCGTCCGTGGGGAGGATGGCAAGCACCCGGGGAAGCGCATCCTTGCCGAAGTGCTCCTCGATGAACGCAAGCCGGGACTTGAGCACCGCCCCCTTGATCTGCTGCACGGCAACATCTCCTCGGCGAGGGGAGGGGTCGGACGCAACTTGTAGGTCGGCTCTGCCAATGTAACGCTTTATTTTGCCGCATGGCCATCGCACGAAAGAATCCCGCGGAATATCCGATCGAGCACTTCGCCGCCCGCGCGGAGTGGACGCGCTGGCTCGAGCGCCATCATGTCTCGGCACCCGGCGTGTGGCTGCGCTTTGCGCGCAAGTCATCGGAGCTGGAATCGGTGACCTACGCCGATGCGGTCGAGGCCGCGCTCTGCTTCGGCTGGATCGACGGACAGGCGAAGAAGCATGATGCGGAGTCGTGGATCCAGAAGTTCACGCCTCGCGGTCCGCGGAGCGTCTGGTCGCAGGTGAACGTCGCGCGCGCCACCCGGCTCGTCGAGGCCGGCGAGATGCGGCCCGCGGGCCAGGCGGCAATCGATCGCGCGCGCGTTGATGGCCGCTGGGACGCCGCGTATGCATCACCGAGCACGATCGAGGAGCCGGCCGATTTTCTGGCGGCGCTGCGCCGGAACCGGAAGGCCGCCGCGTTCTACGCGACGATCACGAAGGCCAATCGGTACGCGGTGCTCTGGCGGATATACACCGCGAAGCGGGCGGAGACGCGGGAGCGGCGGATTCGCGAGTTCGTGGCGATGCTCGCTCGCGGCGAGACCTTCCACTAGGGCGACCGGCTCCTTAACGTTCGACTGCCGCCAGGGGCATCGGGGCGTCACGCCGCGGTTGAGAAGTCACCCTTGGAACCTGATCCGGCTCATACCGGCGAAGGGAGCGCGGCGTTTGCCGCCCGACCTTCGCCATTTTCGCATTTGGGTCCGTCGACCCGGGAGCAGTTGCGATGGCGACACGCGAACAGATCCCCCGTAGCAGGGCAACCACCGGCACACCGCCGCCGTCGAGCGGCTTTGGCGACGCCTTTCCCAACTCCTCCAAGGTGTACCTCGAGGGGCCGCGCGGCGTGCGTGTTCCCGTTCGCGAGATTGCGCTCAGCGGCGGCGAGCCGCCGGTACAGGTGTACGACCCGAGCGGCCCGCAGGGCTTCGATGTGCGCGACGGTCTGCCGGCGCTCCGTCGCGCCTGGATCGCTGGCCGCGGCGTGGACGAGCTGCCGCCTTCGCCCCGCTCGGCCAGCGAGCTGATCCCTGACAGCCTCCGCCGCCCGGTACTCCGGGGGCGCTCGACCGTCACCCAGCTCCGCTACGCGCGCGCCGGCCAGATCACGGCGGAGATGGAGTTCGTCGCACTCCGCGAGGGACTCGCCCCCGGGTATGTCCGCGACGAAGTGGCCCGCGGCCGCGCCATCATTCCGGCCAACATCAATCATCCCGAGCTCGAGCCGATGGCCATCGGCCGGAACTTCCTCGTCAAGATCAACGCGAACATCGGCAACTCGGCCGTGACGTCGTCGATCGAGGAAGAGGTCGACAAGCTGCGCTGGGCCACGCTCTGGGGCGCCGACACGGTGATGGACCTGTCGACGGGAAAGAACATTCACGAGACGCGAGAGTGGATCATCCGGAATTCCGCCGTGCCGATCGGCACGGTGCCGATTTATCAGGCGCTCGAGAAGGTCGGCGGTGTGGCGGAGGATCTCACGTGGGAAGTCTACCGCGATACGCTGATCGAGCAGGCGGAGCAGGGTGTCGATTACTTCACCGTGCACGCGGGCGTGCTGCTCCGCTACGTGCCGATGACCGCGAAACGCGTCACCGGCATCGTCTCTCGCGGCGGCTCGATCATGGCCAAGTGGTGCCTCTCGCATCACCGGGAAAACTTCCTGTACACGCGGTTCGACGAGATCTGCGAAATCATGGCGCACTACGATGTCTCGTTCTCGCTGGGCGACGGGCTCCGGCCCGGCAGCATCGCCGATGCGAACGACGAGGCGCAGTTCGCCGAGCTGAAGACGCAGGGAGAGTTGAACGACATTGCCTGGAAGCACGATGTGCAGGTGATGAACGAGGGACCCGGGCACATCCCCATGCATCTCATCAAGGAGAACATGGACAAGCAGCTCGAGTGGTGTAAGGAGGCGCCCTTCTACACTCTCGGCCCGCTCACAACCGACATCGCGCCGGGTTACGATCACATCACGAGCGCGATCGGGGCGGCGATGATCGGCTGGTACGGCTGCGCCATGCTCTGCTACGTGACGCCAAAGGAGCATCTCGGCCTGCCGAATCGCGACGACGTCAAGGCGGGCGTCATCGCCTACAAGATTGCCGCCCACGCGGCCGATCTCGCCAAGGGCCACCCGCGCGCGCACGTCTGGGACGATGCGCTCTCGAAGGCGCGCTTCGACTTCCGCTGGCGGGACCAGTTCAACCTCGCGCTGGACCCGGTCACCGCGCTGGCGTATCATGACGAGACTCTCCCCGCCGATGGCGCCAAGGTGGCCCACTTCTGCTCGATGTGCGGCCCCAAGTTCTGCTCGATGAAGATCACCCAGGACGTGCGCGACTACGCCGCCGAGATGGAGCGAAAGAGCGAGGAGTTCAGGGCGCGCGGTTCGGAAATTTATGTGACGCCGTAGATCCACTGGTTGTTTTGCGTTTCGTCCCAAGCTTTGGAGCGCCGCGTTACCAGGCGCGCTCCGCGTCTCTGCGGTAAAACCCTTGCACCATTCTCAAACTTTTCGGAGATCAGATGGCCCGCTCGACGCTCGTCGTTGCCGTCCTCCTCGCCGCCTGCGCCGGCAGGCAGGATGCCGCTCCGGCCGCGGACACCGCGCTCACTCCGTCGCAGGCGGCCACCAGCCAGGCCGGGATGGCCATGACCGGCCGCGCGATGCTCCCGAAGATGCAGGCACACTACGACTCGGCGGCCGCCAAGCCATCGATGCTCATGGCTGATGGCGTCGCCGACATGACGCGTGGGATGGTGAACGCGATGACGGCAGACCTCAGAACCGCGGGCATGGCGAATGACGGCGGCTACATGGCGCTCTCCGACTCGGTGCTCGCCGATCTCGACCGCCTGCCGACGCTGAGCGGCGGGTCCTACGACGGCGCGGCCCGTGCGCACCTCGACCGCGTCCACCGGCTCATGGCGAACTACGAGCGCATGGTGCCGGGCAAGTAGCCGTGAGAGATTTCTTCACGAAGTTCGCGAAGAAGACCTCGGATCTGCTGGGGAAGCCCTGGGCCTTTCTCCTGGCGCTGCTGACCGTCATCGGCTGGGCACTCTCCGGAAAAACGTTTCACTACTCCGAGACGTGGCAGCTGGTCATTAATACCGGCACCACGATCATCACCTTTCTGATGGTGTTCCTGATTCAGAATACGCAGAATCGTGAAATGCGTGCACTGCACATCAAGCTGGATGAGCTGATCCATGCGACGAAGGACGCGCGCGATGAGCTCATCGACCTCGAGGACTCGTCGGAGGAGATACTCGAGCGCGAGCAGAAGCGGTTCAAGCGGTAGCCGAAACGAACCAGCGCCCCGTCATCTCACCGATACGGGGCACTGTTCGTTCAGCGGTTGATCGTGCCTAGCGGCTCGCGATGAACCCGCTGTCCAGCGTGATTCTGACCGTGCTGTTCGCCGCCGCGACGACATCGCGGTCCTTGGTCTCGACCGCACGCTGCGCGCCCACCGCACCACCGAGCACGCCGCCGATCACCGTGCCTTTGCTGCCGCCCAGCACTCGGCCTGCCACGGCACCGATGCCGGCTCCGGCACCCACCTTCGCGACATCGTTGACGTTGGTCTTCCGGCCCACGAGCGAGGTTGTCGCGTGCACCGTACCCGACAGCGGATAGCTGCGACCGCCAATTTCGACGCTGCTTACATCGAGAACCAGCGTGCCGTTGTTGTCGCTCTTGTTCTCCGATTCATGGAGTTTCACGATGCTGAGCGTCACCACCGAGCCGGCGGGAATCACCACTCGTCCCGATCCGTCCCGTACCGCCGTCCCGACCGTCGCCCGCACTGTTTCGCCCGCCTTGTTCGTGGCTGACGAGATCTGGTGGTCGAGCCGTGCCGTAACGACAGTGCCGGCTGACAGGCTTGCCCCGGACCGGCTCGTCGCGGTGCTCGCATTCCCCCCCGAAGCCGGTGAAGTGCCTGCTCGCGAAGACGTCGATGCTGCCGGCGACTCCCCAGCGGCCCGATCGTTGAGCGCCGCACTGGAATCGGACGGCGCGAGTTGCAGATCGCGGCCTGCGCTGTCTGCGGCCGCAGCATTCTGGCGGTCGCCGCCGGTGCAGGCGGTCGCCAGTGTCAGTGCCAGTGCAGCGTTGGCCAATACGATCGATCGATAGCTTCGCATGGTACCTCCTGTGAGGGTCTATGTAGATCCGGCTGCATCACCAGCGAAAGCCGTGCCGGGGCGGTCGGTTTTGTGATCTGCGTCATGCGTGACCAGCGTCACCGATGCGGCCGCGCCGATGTGAGATCATGCGAGTCTCGCTCACGTTAACCCCAGGAGTATCTCATGAAGGCTCGCGAACTGATGACCCCCGATCCGCAGGTCTGCACGTCCGATGACCGCATCGTCGATGCCGCCCGCATGATGCGAGACTACGATGTCGGCTCGCTACCCGTGGTCGAGAACACCGGCCAGAATCGTCTGATCGGTATAGTAACCGATCGCGATCTCGTCGTAGGCCCACTGGCGGACGAGCTCTTCACGGCCACCGTCGGCGATGCCATGACGCCCAATCCACGCACGGTCCGCGTGAGCGACGACGTCAGCGCGGTTGAGCGCGTCATGAAGGAGGCCCAGGTCCGTCGCATCCCCGTGGTGGACGACACCGGCAGCATCGTCGGCATGATCGCGCAGGCCGATCTGGCGCTCGACGACAGCGCCGCAAGCGATGGCGAAGTCGGCAAGGTCGTCGAAGAGATCTCCCGCCCCAACGAGGGCTCCGGCCGCCGCTGATTCCCCGCCGGTGAGCGTTGTCAATCCGCGGCCCCGCGTGCATGCAACCGGGGTCGCGCTACATTCATGGCATGTGGATCATCCTCGCCATCGTGATCGGCGCCCTGGGCGTCCTGATCGCGCTCAACCTCTCGACCAGCGAACGCACCATCAGTCGCCAGGTCGAGCCGCTCTACCAGACGGGCGATGCGCAGTTCGTCCGGTCCCTGGGCGCACTCCTCGGCCCCGGCATCGTTTCCGGTAACCAGGTCGATGCGCTCCTCAATGGCGACGAGATCTTCCCCGCGATGCTCGACGCGATTCGCGGTGCGCAGGTCTCGATCACGTTCGAGACCTACATCTATTGGTCCGGCGAAATCGGCCGGACCTTTGCCGAAGCGCTCGCGGAGCGTGCCCGCGCCGGAGTGAAGGTGCACCTGCTGCTCGACTGGCTCGGCAGCGGGAAGATGGACGGCGACCTGCTCGCCGCGATGGAAGAGGCCGGAGTCGAGATCTGCAAGTACCATCCGATCCGCTGGTACACGATCGGTCGCCTCAACAACCGGACGCACCGAAAGCTGCTGGTGATCGATGGCAGCATCGGGTTCACCGGCGGAGTCGGTATTGCCGACAACTGGCTGGGCCATGCCCAGGATCCGGAGCACTGGCGCGACTCGCATTTCCGGATCACGGGCCCGGCGGTCGCGCAGATGCAGGCGACATTCATGGACAACTGGATGAAGTGCCGGGCGCTTGTGCTCCATGGCGAGGAGTACTTTCCGTCGCTTCCTCCGACCGGCGAGATGGCGGCGCAGGTGTTCTGCAGCTCTCCCGGCGAAGGCAGCGAGAGTGTTCGCCTGATGTACCTGCTTTCGATCGCCTCCGCACAGAAGTCGATTCTCATCGGCAATGCGTATTTCGTTCCGGACTCGCTCGCCGTCGAGACGCTCATTGCTGCACGCAGGCGCGGCGTCCGCGTGGACATCATCACCCCGGGAACGCACATCGACACGAAGGTGGTGCGCCAGGCGTCGCGATCGCGCTGGGGCCCGTTGCTGGAGGCCGGCGTCGAGATCTACGAGTTCGCGCCGACGATGTATCATTGCAAGATCATGATCGTGGACGACGTCTGGGTCTCCGTGGGCTCGACCAACTTCGACAACCGGTCGTTTCGCCTGAACGACGAAGCGAATCTGAACATCCTGCACGCCGACTTCGCGCGCGCGCAGGTGCGCTCGTTCGAGAACGACAAGCGGCAGGCCCGGCAGGTGACGGTCGAAGCATGGCGTCGCCGACCCCTCCGTGAGCGCGCCATCGAGCAGCTCGCCGGGCTCTTTCGCGGGCAGCTGTAGGCGAGCGTTCCAGCGGAGGTGACTCTGATGTACTCATGGCTCGCCCTGCTCGCTCTGCTTCAGGCCGCCCCGGCCGCCGCGCCGGCGCGGCCGCCGCTCGCTCGCGCGGTCACGATCCACCGCGATCGCTACGGAATTCCGCACGTGTTCGGCCGCACCGATGCGGCGACCGTGTTTGGGTTTGCCTACGCCCAGGCGGAAGACAATCTCTTCCGTCTCGAGGACAACTACATCCGCGCCCTCGGCCGCTCGGCGGAAATCGCCGGGGAGCCGGCGTTTCCGGCTGACCGCCTGAACCGTGCGCTCGAAATTCCGCGGCTGGCCCGCGCCGAGTACGGGCGGCTCAACGAGCCGCTGCGCCGCCTGTGTGATGCGTATGCGGGCGGGGTGAACTATTACGTCGCCACGCATCCCGCCGAACGCCTCCGGCTGCTCACGCGGATCGAGCCATGGTATCCGCTGGCCTTCATTCGCTATCTCTACTTCCAGCAGGGGTTCGCGGGCGCCGCCGGCCTCGACCGCGAGGATCTCCGAAGTGTCTCGGTCCGCGGCGGCGCGGCCGACAACATTGGGTCGAATGGCTGGGTCATCGGACCGTCGAGGAGCGCGAGTGGCCATGCGCTGCTCTTCATCAACCCGCACCTGCCGTTCTTCGGCCCCGGCCAGGTCTATGAAGGGCACGTGCACAGCGACGAAGGCTGGAACTTCACAGGATATACCCGCTTTGGTCTGCTGTTTCCGTACGTCGGCCACAACGCCGACCTCGGCTGGGTGAGCACCGACAACGCTGCCGATCACGCGGACCTCTACCGCGAAACGTTCGACGTCCCGGCGCGCCCGCGGGCCTACCGCTACGGCGCCGGCTACCGAACTGCCGTCGACTGGACGGATACGATTCGCGTGCGCACTGCAAGCGGGATAGAGGCCCGGCCGGTTCTCTTGCGAAAGACTCACCACGGACCGGTCGTCGCCGTGCGCGACGGCCATCCCGTCACGCTCCGACTTGCCCGTCTCGCCGCCGACGGCTGGCTGGGCGAGTGGTACGCGATGACGCGCGCCCGCTCGACCGCTGAGCTGAGGCGCGCGATGTCTCCGCTGGCCATGCTGTTCGGCAACGTGATGGCCGCCGACCGTGCGGGGCACACCTGGTATCTCTACAACGCATCGGTGCCTCGGCGCGACCCACGGTTCGACTGGACTGCGCCGCTGGACGGTTCCGACCCCGCGACGGAGTGGCGCGGCTACCATACGATCGACCAACTGCCGGAGCTGCAGGATCCGCCGAGCGGGTGGATGCAGAACACCAACTCGTCGCCGTTCCTGCTCACCGATCGCAACAACCCGGACTCACTCCGCTTTCCGCACTACATGGTGCCGGAGGGATCGCGTTCAAACCCGCGCTCGGATGCGTCCCGCTGGATCCTGGCTGGCAATTCCCGGTTCACCTTCGACGAATGGACACGTGCCGCGTTCGACACGCGCGTGAGCACCGCCGATTCGCTGCTTCCGCTGCTGTTCGCCGACGCCGCAGCAGTGACCGACGCCGCGCTGCTCGTCCGCGTGCGGCCCGCGCTCGCGGAACTCCGGGAGTGGAATCGCAGGAGTGGAACGGGATCGACGGCGCAGACGCTTTTTCACGAATGGCATGGGCTGATCGCTCAGGGCGGTTCGGCGCCGGCTTCACGTCTGACGGCACTTTCGGACGCGATGGACTCGCTCACCACCCGCTACGGAGCCTGGCAGACGCCGTGGGGCGAGATCACTCGCCTCCAGCGGA
>JBDTQV010000061.1:0-9472 GCA_039932015.1 Gemmatimonadota bacterium
AGCACCACCAACGAATCAATCCACCGCCCCTGCTCCTGCATCGCATCCGCCAGCAACAGCTGCGCATCCTCCTTGTCCGTTCCCACGAGCGCCGGCATCGCCGTCACCAATGCGAGTTCGACCTCGTGGGGGCCGCCATCGTCCATGGCCCGACGGGCACCGGCGAGCAGGTGTGGAATGCCGTCTTTCTGCCGTTCGCCGCGGAAGCAGTGCCACGCGATTTCGAGCCCCGAACATGCCTCGCCCTTCGCGTGCTGCTCGAGCAGCTGGCCGGCAATCTCAGCATGAAGGGATCGGCGCATCGGTGAGGGGACGCTAAAGTAAGCGTGCGCCCGGATGAGTTCGTTGACGAACTCGAGCCCGGTCCCACGCTCGCGCAGCACCCGCGTCGCAATGAGGGTGCCCAGGCCCGCCATCGTCTGCCCCACCGACAATCCGGCAAGCTCGTACGCCTGCATATCATTCAGCCGGCTGCCGAGGATGGCGGCCATATACAGCACGTTTCGAGTCGCCGGGTCCAGGCTGTTCGTGATCCGATCCAGAAGCTGGCGATAGGATTCCACCGGGCCCAGTTCCATCCGTGCTACCGCCGTCATCGCTTCCACCGACAGGGCCAGCGAGCGCTCGCCGTTCGAGCGCCAGTCCTGCACGAGCAGCTCCAGCACCATCGGGTACCCGGCCGATGCGCGAATCAATGCGCGCTTGGCCGCTGGTCCCGGCTGCTCGCCATCATCGAGAATGAAGGACGTGAGGAGTTCGGAGCTCTCGTCTTCGCTCATTCGCGCCAATTCCACCGTCCGAAGGCCCAGCCGCTCGGCGCTCTCGCGAAGCCGTGCCGCCTGTGGCGAGCGATCGAGCCCTTCGACCCGGCTCGCGAACATCACCATGATTGCCTCGCCCCGCGCGCGACGCATCATCAGGTGCAGGACCGCCAGGCTTGCGTCATCCGCCAGATGCAGGTCGTCGACGACGAGAATGACCGGTTGCTCGCCAGTCAGCGCGGTCAGGAATTCGTGAAACGCTTCCGTCAACAGGATGCGCGCGGCCTCGCCCTGGCTGTCCGTAGGTTGCGGAATGCTGGGAAATTTCTGCCGCACCGCCGGCACCGTTCGGGACATCTCAGCCAGTGCGCTCGGTCGGGTCGCTGAGGCGCCCGGGCAGTCGAGGAGGCCCTGGACCAGCCCCGTGATTGTCGCATACGGGATCTCGCGCTCGAGCTCATAGCACTGCACCCGACTGGTGACCGCCCCTTCCAGCCCCGCCGCTGTCGCGAGCCGGTTGGCGAGCGTGCTCTTGCCGATACCGGAGTCGCCCAGGATGATGGTGTGCCCGGGCTCCCCCTGCCGGCACCGCTCCCACGCCTCATACAGCGCCTGGTACTCGGCTGCGCGACCGACGAACGGCCGATTCTTCCATTGATCCGTATGCACCGGCGCGATCGGGCTCGCGTTGGGTCGTTCCCAGTCCCGGTGACGGAGGCGCAGCGCCATGCCGTCCACCAGCGCCGACGGCGCCGCGCCCAGCTCTTCGTGCAACCGCTCCTTCCACGCTTCGAATACCTTGAGCGCGGTGAGCCGGTCGCCGGCAAACGCACGCGCTTCCATCTTTGCGCGCACCGCCTCCTCGCTGAGCTCGTCCAGGTCGAACATCCGGTCGGCGAGGTGCTCGATCTGCTTGAAGTCGCCGGTGCGGCGACACTTGTCGATGCGCTTGGTCAGTGCTTCGCGCACCAGCGGCAGCCAGCGCGCCCGCTTCCGCTCGCGCCAGATCATGAACTCGCTCGCACCCGGGATCTCGAAGCCCTCGAGAAAGCCGACGATCTCCAGCACCGGCTGGAACTCGCTGGCGAGGACGTCACCCGTTTCCAAACGCTGGAGGTCGAGCTTGAGCTGCGGGCAGTTGAACCGGACGTGGTCGCGTTCGCCCTCGATGACGACCGCGCCCACCTTGGTTCGCAGCATCGACAGCGCGGTGGCGAGCGAGTGCCGGCCGTCGGCGTCCGGGAGGTTGCCCCACAGCAGATTGGCAAGGTGGTCGCGGTGGTGGCGCACGCGCGATTCGACCGCCAGATAGACCAGCAGCGCGAGGTGCTTGCGCACCTTGAACCGAATCGGCTCGCCGTCCGTCCCCGTCAGGACCGGCTCGCCGAGACAGCGCAGGTGCAGATGTGGTTCCATAGTGGTCCTTGGGCTTAGGACCTCAGATTACCATGCGATCTACAACACAGTTTCAACCTATTGCCCTATCTGGGCTTGAGCCAGACGGTACCAATCGGCCGCCCGCGCGGCTACGTTGTTCGCTCGCCTCTTCGTTTCGTGGGTGGGCTGCGGGGGCGTACCCCGCGGCGGCCTGGAATTCACAAGGAGTCAGTATGCGGTTGAAGCAGATTCTTTTCGCTCTGCCGGTCGCGGCCGTGCTGGCCGCCGGTTGCAGCAGCAATACGATCGGTCCCAACGAGATCACGGTGAACGACATGGTGGGTGTCTGGAATATCACCAAGATCGAGTATGTGGCGGACCAGGGCGGCAACACGGTCGATCTGATCAAGGACAATCACGTCGCCGCGACGATCACCGTCCTGTCGAGCGGCGCTTACACGGAGACGATCAGCATCCCAGGGGTGCCGGCGACGACGATCACCGGCAATTTCACGGTGCAGAACAACACGATCGTCAACAATCAGACCGGCGCAAATGCCCGATCAGTCAACGTGACGCGAACGGGCGACACGATCACGTTCATCGATGAAGGTGCCACGTTCGACTTCGATAGCAGCCCGGCGACCCCGGAAACCGGTGCGGACCTCACCATGATCTGGCAGAAGCAGTAACTCACGATGGAAGTACGAAGAGCCCGGCCGCTCAACTCGGGCGGCCGGGCTTTTCCATGCAGGGAAGTTCAGCGACGGCGAGCGCAAGCACGGGTGAGCTCAGGCGCGATCGGCCGCCCGCGGACTCGCCGGTGATCCGGTCGCCGGGCCGTCCAGCAACCCGCCTTTCGCAACCAGTTGCGCAGTGAGCACGGTCTGGATGACGTCCACCACGCTTCCCGTCGCCGTGGTGGCAGCACCTTTTCCATCGCTGGAGATGGTGACGAGCTTTGCCGCCGCAAGCGCCTCGGCGATCGCCGGCACTATCTGCGGCAACATCTCGATCTGACGATATCGGAAGTAGCTGTCGCCACCCGCCTGAATCGCCTCGTTCACTTTCCGGATGCTCTCGGCCGTCGCCGTCGCCACCGTTGTGATTCGGATGGCCTCCGCCTGCGCCGCCGCTTCTGCTTCGATCTTCACCCGTTCGGCATCTGCCCTGGCCTGCGCAATCTGCGTTGCATCGAGCTCCGCGGTCCGCTGCAGCGCGAGTGCATCCTGCTTCTTGGCCTCGGCCGCCGCGACCAGCGCGGCGTTCGCCGCACGTGTCTGATCGAGCTCGCGCTGCTTGTCGGAGATCGCTCGATCGGCTTCGAGCTGTGCTTCCTTGGCCCGGCGCGACTGCTGCGCCGCGACGATGTCCGCATTCGCCTGTGCCTCCGCCGCCGACTGTCGCCGCCGTGACTCGGCAACTTCGCTCTGCACCACCTTGATGTTGAGCGAATTGAAGATGAGGCCGAGGTCGGTGAGCTCGCGCGAACATGCCTTCCGAATGATGACCGCGAGCGGATCGTCGTCGTCCTCGGCCGCCTGCACGGCGAGTGCGGCGGAGGGTACCACGACCTGGCCGCCCGGCTGTGCGCCGGAGCTGAGTGCGCGCGTGGGCGCCGTCTTTGCCGAGAAGAGCTGGTCGTGCGTCAACAGGTTCATGGCGCGGCGACCGGAGCTCGACAGCAGATCGGTGAGCGTACTGAGCTGGTCGGCATCCGGCTTGGAGAAGTAGCGGTTGGCGGCCGTCTTGATCAGCTCGTCGGTATCGCCGACGGAGACGATGGCGCTCGCGAGCACGCGGACCTTTATCGGGCGCGGCACACCGGCGTCGTCGAGGTCGGCCGTCTGGTCGGTGATGTCGAGATCGATGTTGATCACCTTGCTCGAGATCGTCGTACCGGTCGTGAGCATCGGGATCTCCTTCGACTTGCCGGGTCCGCGGTAGATCACGGTCGACCCCTGGAGCCAGCTCACCAGCCGGATATTGCCGGCGCTCACGTCGCGCAAAAAAGCGGCGACGATCAGCGGCAGGATCGCGAAGACGCCGATTAGCACGCCGACGACGATCGCCACGGTGGTCAGGATGTCCATAGCTCCACTCGGTGAAGGAGTCCGCGCGCTAGGCGAGCGGCGAGACAGTACAGCGATTCCGGGCGGTATCCACTTCCTCGATGCGGAGCCGATCGCCGCTCCGCACGCGTACGCCTGCGGTGCGATCCTCCACCCGCAGCGTGCCGAGCACCTGCACCACCTGCCCATCGAGCTCGAGCGCGATCAGCCCCTGGCCGTTGGCGTCGAACCCGCTCACTGCGCGCGCGACATCCGCGACAGAACTCTCGAGCGTCAGCGCCGGCCGGGATGCAAACCGGAAGAGCTGCTTCCAGAGCGGCCCGACGAGCAGCGCCTCGAATGCGATGCCGCCGACGAGCGCGAGCACAACCAGCAGCGGGCCGCCCACGAAATGCTCCGCGATGAGTCCCGTCGCGCCGATGCCCACCAGCACGCTGAATAGCAGGCGAGGGGAGAGAAGGGAAAGCAGCCGGAATTGCTCGCCGTGTGCCGGCTGATGTCCATGCCCGGCTTCGCCACCGTGCGACGCAGCGAGATCGTGTCCCGCGCCCACGTCGTGGCCGGCGCCCAGGTCATGTCCGGAACCCGCGCTCCCGGGTGCATGACTGCCGAGGCCGCTGACGGCCATCGTCAGCAACCCGGCGCCGCCGAGCGCGAGACTCAGGACGTAGAGATTCACCCTACTTCACGGGCAGCTGAAGCATCGGCATTGCGCCGCCGGTCACCTGCGGCATCTGCCCGTTCCACCGCTTGGCCATCTCATACTGCACCAGGTTGGGCGTGATGCTCTCCGCCAGCAGCCGGTTGGCCTTGGCCTGGGCCTCGGCTTCGGCAGTGATGGCCTTGGCACGGCCGGCGGCCTTGATCGAATCGCCCTGGGCCTGGAACTGATTCTTCTGCAGCTCATTCTGCGCCGTGAGGCCCTGCTGCTGCATGACGTTCTTCTGATTGATCGCCTGCATCACGGCGTCGGGTGCGCGCAGCTCGTTCAGCGTGAACTGCTTCACCTCGATCCCGTATGGCGCGAGGCGCTGCTCGATCAGGTGCTGGGTCCGCTCTACGACCTCCGCCTTCTTCGGCCCGATGATGTCGGCGATCGCCTCGTTGCCGACCGTCTCCTGCAGCGCCTGGCGAATTGCCTGCTTCACGTAGCCGTGCTGAATCGTCCGAATGTCGGTCCGGAACGTCGAGTAAAGCCGCGGTACCTGCGCCTGGTTGAGCTCGAATGACATGGAGACGTCGAGCGAAAGCGGCTGGCCCTCGACCGAGTTGACGTTGATCTCGTCGTTGTTGACGGATCCTTCGGTGGATGCTCGCGTGAGCACCAGAGTCTGCATGAACACCGGGTACTCCTCGATGCCCGTCGTCAATGGATTCCGCACGTGCAGGCCCGGACCGAGCGGCTGCGCGTCAACGCCGCCGCCGGCGCGGTGGATGACGATGCCCACATAGCCCGGGTTCACATAGGTGATCAGGCTGGGCAGCAGGAAAACTACGAGGAGGAGGGCCGCGCCCAGCGTGAGCAGCCGCTTGAAGCCGCCGCCGCTTCGGCCGACGCGGTCGCCGGCCCCGAACACGCCAAGCCTGCTGCCGATGGTGCTACTCATGAAGTGCCTCCCTGTAGCATACGGGACAGATGCGGTCGCCGGACGGGAGCCGCACCATTTGACCTTCCGGCTGGAGCCCGTGGATTGGACAGGTCAGCTCAAGCTCACGCTCGATCACACGCCGGTTCTGGATCTCGCGCCTGCGCGCGCCCAGTGGAGTGAGCCGGAAGACCGCATAAAAAAGGAGAGCCGCCATTGTCGCCAACGCCGCGACGAACAGCACGCCCTCCAGCAGTATCCCGATCATCGCTCCTGCCTTTGCCCCGGGCGCATGTTTGTGGCCGCCCCGGGAAGTATGACACGGGAGCGGGTTCGCTCCGGTGCCCCGAATTCAGTGCGTGGTGAAGGGGAAATATACCGGTTTTCAGAGCACTACGTCAGGGGATTGGCACGGGGCACGAGTGGAGCGACGACGCGTTCCAGGTCAGACTGATGCCGCGTGGGCTCAGGTGCTCGCGAGCCACGCCTTTCCGCCAACGAGCTCCCGCACGATGTCCTCACTGGTGCGGTCGGCCGCCTCGGCGGCGAAGTTCGTCACGACGCGGTGCCTGAGCACGGCGAGTGCCACGCTCCGGACGTCATCCAGGTCCGCCATTGGGCGGCCGGCGAGCGCGGCGCGCGCCTTGGCGCCGAGCACGAGATACTGCGACGCGCGCGGACCGGCGCCCCAGTCGACATACTCGCGGACCATCGGCGGCGCGTCGGCGTCGGCGGGGCGGGTCATGCGGGCCAGCCCCACCGCCGCGCGGATCAGCCCCTTCGAGACGGGAATTCGGCGGACCAGCGCCTGCATCGCGAGCAGCGTGGCCGAGTCGAGTACGGGGTCGAGGCCGCCGCGAACCGATCCGGTGGTCTGCTCGACGATCGCCTCTTCCTCTGTCCGGCTCGGATACGCTACCCGAAGTTCGAGCATGAAGCGGTCGAGCTGGGCTTCGGGCAGCGGATAGGTGCCCTCCTGCTCGATCGGATTCTGGGTCGCGAGCACGAAGAACGGATCAGGCAGGTCATAGGTGGTGCCGCCCGCCGTCACCTGATGCTCCTGCATCGCCTGCAGCAGGGCCGCCTGGGTCTTGGGGGGTGTGCGGTTGATCTCGTCGGCCAGAACGACATTGGCGAAGAGCGGCCCATGCACGAAGCGGAACGCGCGCCGGCCGGTGGTGAGATCTTCCTCGATGATCTCGGTGCCGGTGATGTCACTCGGCATGAGATCCGGCGTGAACTGCACCCGGTTGAACGAAAGATTCAGCGCCTCGGCGACCGTTTGCACCATGAGCGTCTTGGCGAGGCCGGGAACGCCGATCAGCAGCGCGTGGCCACCGGAGAGAATCGCCGTGAGGATGCCGTCCACCACGTCCGTCTGGCCCACGATCCGGCGGGCGACTTCGGCTCTCAGGCGATCGACGGCAACGACGAGCTGGCGAAGCTGCTGGACATCATCGAGCGGCGGAGCAGACTGTGCGGCGGTCATGAGCACCTGGAGGAGGGGACATTCCACGCGTACGCGGATGCGCAGAATGAAGTTGCAGGAAACGTAACCGAGGGCTTCACGGAACGTGCCTCGAATTCGCTTGCGAAATATTTCACAAGCCGGTAGTTTTGCCCCGTGTCCGACACCCCCGAGCCCGGCAAGAGCCCCTCGCCAATGCGGTTTGCCGGGCTCGGAGTGCAGCTCGCTGCGTCGATTCTGGTCTTCGTGTTTGCGGGCCAGTGGGTCGACAAGCGCGCCGGCACCGGCGGCCTGTTCACGATCCTTGGCGCGTTTCTGGGGTTCGGCGGCACGATGTGGACGTTGATTCGCTCGCTGAACCGGGAAAATCGGGAGAAATGACTGCCGGGCGGCGCTACCTGCTGCTGCTCGCGGTGCTGGCGGTGGCGGGAGTGGTGTTGGCCGAGCTGCTGCCGCTGGAAATGCGCCGCGGGTTGTGGATGGCGCTGGCCTTCGGGATGGCACTGCAGGCGCCGCTCGGGTGGTGGTTGGTGGAGTCGGTTGGCCGGCCGCGATTTCTGGCAGTCTGGTCACTGGGCATGCTGGGCCGGCTGGCGCTCGTGGCAGTGCTCGGGCTGGTGGTGTTGCCAGGCGCGGAGATTCCGCCGGAGCGGGTACTGATTCCGCTGGTCGTGCTGCTGACGCTGTTCGTGCTGCTGGAGGCGGTCGTACTCATGGGGCAACACTCGCGAACCGGGATCCGATGAATCGTCTGGTGCGGTGGATGGGTGGCGGCGCGCTGCTGGTGGCACTGGCAACCGGTGCCGGCGCGCAGGAAGCACACGTCGAGAAGCAGGCATTCAAGTCGGCGCAGGGGGAGCACGTCCAGAGCGATCGCGAGATCGACATCATGGGACACCTCGCCAATGCGCACTACGTCGCGTATCCGTGTTTCAGCCGGACGCTGGAGTGCGAGCTCGAGCTGCCGCAGTGGAAACCGATCATGATCGGCAACGTGGCCATCGATCTGTCGCCCACGAAGCACGCGGTCTACCTCGTCCTTGCCGCTACGATCATCGGGCTCGTGTTCGTCCTGTCGGCCCGCTCGATCGCGCGGGCGCACGCGCAAGGCCGGCCACCGAAGGGTTTTGCCGGTGCCATGGAAGCGACCGCGCTGTACATCCGCCAGGAAGTGATCCTGCCGAACGTGGGGCATCACGGCGAGGGCTTCGTACCCTACCTCCTGACCGTCTTCTTCTTCATTCTCATCTGCAATCTGCTGGGCCTGGTGCCCTATGGCGCCACCGCGACCGGCAACATCGCCGTGACCGGCGCGCTCGCGCTGCTGGCCTTTGTCGTGATCGAAGTGGCCGGCATGCGAAGCCTCGGCTTCAAGGGGTACATGGGAACGATCTTCTATCTGCCGCCGGGTTTGCCGGGGTGGATCAAGCCGGTCATTCTGGTGATCATGACGCCGATCGAGATCATCGGAAAACTGGCGAAGCCGTTCGCGCTCGCGGTCCGGCTTTTCGCCAACATGACGGCGGGCCACGCGCTCGTGCTGGCGCTGATCGGCCTTACGTTCACGTTCCAGAGTTATGCGGTCGGCACGGCGTCGTCACTCATGGCGACGGCGATCATGCTGCTCGAGGTATTCGTCGCGTTCCTGCAGGCGTTCGTGTTCACGCTGCTGACGGCGGTGTTCATCGGGCTCATGCGGGCCGAGCACTAGGAAGTTTCCGGCGCCGCGAGCGTTCGCGCGGCGCCGTGATGGTACCCTGCCGAACGGTGGGGGACGCCCGCTGGCTCCGGCCGATGGCGGGCACCGAGGCAGTACCGGTCCGGGAGAACCGGTGTCTGCGCGGCGAGCGCAATCGACCATGCATCTCCCCGAGATACTGGAGTTACCCATGCTGGACATGCTTGCTCTACTGCAGGCCACAACGGATACCGCGGGACGTGGCTACGGCCTCATCGGCGCCGGGCTCGCGGGCGGTCTCGCGGTTCTCGGTGCCGGCATCGGCATCGGCCGCATCGGCGGCAGCGCGGCCGAGGGTATGGCGCGCCAGCCGGAGAACAGCGCGCGCATTCAGACGGCCATGATCATCTCGGCCGCACTGATCGAGGGCGTTGCACTGTTCGTTGCCGTCATCGCGCTGCTCATGCAGGGCAAGATCACGTTCTGAAGTCGGCAGGATCGTGGCGGAAAAAAGGTTGGCGTTCATTGGT
>JBDTQV010000062.1:0-9435 GCA_039932015.1 Gemmatimonadota bacterium
ACGGCGTAGCCTTTGGCGGAAAGCATTCGTTCAATCCTTGGGTTATTGGAGCGGGACGTCGAGGGCGGTCACGTCACCGGTGCGTACACTGACGAGTTCGGTCGCCGCCGCATGCGGCCACTCACCACCTCAAATGCCGATCGCCTGCATGCCGGCGGGCTGGTACCGATCACCGGCCGCCGATCCGACGGGTGCGACTTCGTCGATGCGGCGGCGCTCGTCCTCGCTCAGCGCGACGTCGAGCGCACCGATGTTTTCTTCGAGTCGCGTGCGATGGCGCGTGCCGGGAATCGGAACGATGTCCGGCCCCTGCGCCAGCAACCATGCAAGCGCCAGCTGTGCCGGCGTGCAACCCTTCTCGCGAGCCATCTCCTCGATGCGGCCGACCAGATCGAGATTGCGCGCGAAGTTCTCGCCCTGGAAGCGCGGATTGGCGCGGCGGAAGTCATCCGGTGCGAGGTCCTCATATCGCCGGATCTTCCCCGTGAGAAATCCGCGCCCGAGCGGGCTGTAGGACACGAAGCCGATGCCGAGCTCACGACACAGGGCGAGAGTGGCGTCCTCCGGATCCCGCGTCCAGAGGGAATACTCGCTCTGCAATGCGGAGATTGGGTGCACCGCGTGTGCGCGCCTGATGGTGTCGAGTCCCGCCTCCGAAAGGCCGAGGTAGCGCACTTTCCCGGCTCGAACGAGTTCGGCCATCGCACCGACCGTCTCTTCGATCGGTACGGTCGGA
This sequence comes from Gemmatimonadota bacterium, assembly GCA_039932015.1. Classification (GTDB taxonomy): domain Bacteria; phylum Gemmatimonadota; class Gemmatimonadetes; order Gemmatimonadales; family GWC2-71-9; genus JAICUF01. The sequence continues at coordinate 737 of JBDTQV010000062.1, forward strand.
TCGACGCGGTGCTGATAGTAGAGGTCGATGCGGTCGACGCCAAGGCGCCGGAGTGACGCATCGCACGCAGCATGCACGTACTCCGGGCGGCCGTTGATGCCGCGCCGGGTGGGGTCGCGCTCATTGCGCTCATTGCCGAACTTCGTCGCGAGTGTCACTTCACCGCGGCGATCCTGGATGACGCGCCCCACCAGCTCTTCGTTCCTGCCATAGCCATACATGTCAGCCGTGTCGAGAAACGTCACGCCGAGGTCGAGCGCCCGGCGGAGCGTCGCGATCGATTCAGCTTCGTCGGATGGTCCGTAGAATTCGCTCATTCCCATACAGCCGAGGCCGAGCGCCGAGGTGACGAGTCCCTGTGTGCCAAGTTGTCGAGTCTGCATGCTGCTCTCTCCATGCCACTTTGACGAAGCCGCGGATCCGGTCCGCGCGCTTCGGCAAGATACACCGTCCTTTCGCGGAAACGGGCGCGCTTGTCCACTCTCCGTGGCCCGTGCACATTCCGTCGGCTCGGGTGACGGACCGCAATCCCTGACTGGAGACGGCGTGGCGACGATCTGGCTCGATGGCACCTGGCACGACCGCGAGACCGCGAAAGTCTCGGTGTACGATCACGGGCTGCTCTACGGCGACGGCGTGTTCGAAGGCGTCCGGGTTTACGGCGGCAAGATATTCCGCCTCGCCGACCACATGGACCGGCTCTACGATTCGGCGCACGCAATCTGGCTCACGATCCCGATGCCGAAGTCGGAGATGATCGCGCTGACGGAGGACGCGGTGCGGCGCTCGGGACTCGCGGACGCATATATCCGGCATGTGGTGACGCGCGGCGTCGGCGACCTCGGGCTCGATCCGCGGAAGTGTGCGAAGCCGTCGGTCATCATCATCGTCGATTCGATTCGCATGTGGCCGCCGGAGGTGTACGAGCGCGGGCTGCGAGTCGTTACCGCCGGTACGCCGATTCCCCAGCGGGAATCGCTGTCGCCGCGTGTGAAGTCGCTCAACTACCTGGCCCACATCCTCGCACGCATCGAGGGTATTCAGGCCGGTGCCGACGAAGTGCTGATGCTCGACAGCAGCGGCTCGGTGGCCGAAGGCTCGGGCGAGAACGTGTTCGTGGTGAAGCACGGACGGATCACCACGCCGCCCGCCTCTGCCGGGATCCTCAAGGGCGTCACGCGGGACGCCGTCATCGAGATTGCGCGCGAGGCTGGATACGAAGTGCGCGAGGAACTGCTGAACCGGTACGATGTCTACACGGCGGACGAGGCGTTCTTCAGCGGAACAGCGGCGGAGATCGTGATGATACGCGAGCTCGATGGCCGCACGATCGGAGCGGGCACGGTGGGAGCGATCACGCGCGATCTGTCGGAGCGATTCCGGGCATTGGTCCGCGCTTGACGCTGGCGCCGGCAGTGGCAGTCTTTCTCGAGCCGCCGCGGCTGGGCCTGGTCAAGCCGCGCCTCGCCGCGGACGTTGGTCCCCATCACGCACTCCGGTTGTACCGCGTACTGACGGCCCGCACGCTCGCCGCCGTTCGCGAGCTCGGGATTCCCGCCGTTGTCTGGTTCACTCCGGCGGACGCGCAGCCGGAGATGCGCCATTGGCTCGGATCGGAATGGGAGCTGCGCCCGCAGGCTGCGGGTGCACTCGGCGCGCGACTCGCGTTAGCGGCGCGCGGCGTCGAACCCGGTCGCCCATGGATGGTGGTCCTTTCCGAAACGATTGGGCTGGCACCGGCGCGGCTCGCGGAGGCGCGCGACGCGCTGCTCGATGTGCCCGCGGTATTAGTGGCGACCAGCGATGGCGGCTGCGCGCTGATCGGTGCGCGCGCTCCGCTCGCCGGACTGGCGGCGGGGTTGACCGGCGACGGGCGCATCACCGCGCCGGTGATTCGCTCCGCGCTCGATCGCCTGGCCGCGGGCTGGCGTGAGCTCGATCCGGTAAGCGCGATCGAAACCGGCGCGGATGCAAAGGCGGCAGGGCTTCTGACCTGACGGAGGCACGCACAATGGCATGGCGAACGCTGCGGCACGACGATCAGGAATGGAATGTGTCGGTAGCGGCGGAACGCCGCGCGAGCGCGGCGCAGTGGTGCCTGGTGCTGGCTTTCAGGGCGCCGTCGGCTGGGCGAACGGTGTGGGCGCCGTTCCCGCTCGAATCCGTGTCGCGCGCGATGTTGTTCGCGCACGCCGAGAAAATTCCGAACGATCAGCTCAGCGAGTTGCTGGCGGAGCGCCTGCAGTGAGTGCAGCGTAGACGAGACGCGACACGTCGGCAATCACGCGGGCAGCCGCGGTCCGCTCCGGATACCCGCGGGTAAGCACGACGAGAATGTACGGCGCGCGTCCGGCAGGATAGACGATCGCGGCATCGTGCATCAGCGCGATGATCTCGCCGGTCTTGTGCGCCACGCGGGTCCCCGCGGGAAGACCGGCAGGTATGCCATCGTTGAACTCCTGCGCGGCGAGGATACGCACAATTTCGGAGGTGCTCACGGGAGACGCCGCCCGCCCGTTCGCGATGGCACGGAGGAGTGCCATCAGGTCGCGCGCGGTCACGGTGTTGTTCAGACCTTTTGCGTAAGCCTTTCCGTCCTCGACGCCGCGGCGCACTTCGATCGAGTCCGCACCGAGCCGGTGTGCGGTGGCATTCACGCGCTCTGGGCCGAGGCGCGCGATGAGTATGTTGGTCGCGAGGTTGCTGCTTCGCGTGATCATCAGCTCGGCCAGCCGGCGTTGGGTCACGCGGGTGCCGGCAAGGGCATAGAGCGTCGAATCGGAATCGTCCGCCGCGTCGAGAGTGAACGGCGAGCCGTCGGCGATCGACGTAAACTTGTTCTCGACGTCCACTGAGTCCTGCCAATGGGTCGCGCCGGCATCCACGCGGCGGGCGAGCTCGATCAGCACCGGAACCTTCATGGTACTCGCCGCGTGGAAACGAAGATCGGCGGTGCGGGTGAGGGTATCGCCACCGGCGAGGTCGACCAGTGCAATGGCAACGGTCCCCCGCTCCTGCTCCAGGCGCTCGTCGAGGGCAGCCGCCAGCGGCGCGAGCCGCGGGCGGACCGGGTTGGGCGGGATTGGCGCGAAGTGTGCACATGCCGCGACGCACAGCAGAGCTATCAGTGAAGGACGCATCGGCCGAAGATACTTGCCGGTCGGGGGTTTACCCAAGAGGAGTGCCATGTCGCCGCCAGCCCAGGACCGGCTCCGCTTTGCCCAGTTCACGCTCGAACGGCTGACCAACGGCCGGTGCCGCGCCAAGGTGGAGCTGACCTGGCGCGAATCCGAGCGTTTCAACGGCGATGCAGAAGGGCTTTCGTCTCAGGCGGGCGAGCTGCGGTGCGCGGCGGATGCAACGGTAAAGGCGCTTACGCAGGCCGTCGGAGACGACATCGCATTCGAGTTGCTTGGAGTCAAGGCAGTACGCGCGTTCGATGCGACCGTCGTCATTGTCTCACTATCGGTACAGCAGAAGGGCAGCGCAGCGCACCGGGTAGTCGGCTCTTACCTGAGCGATACCGAGCCGGCGCGCGGCGCCGCGCTCGCCGTGTTGAACGCGACGAATCGTATTCTCGGTAACCAGTTATTCATGCGGTAGTGATGCGGCCGTCGATTCATTCCATGCAACGTCTTGCACCTTTGAGGCATCCAATATCCGTGCCTCGTTTCGCTGAGCGCTCGTGCGTTTCGCCTTGACCAGATTCAGCCGGTGTGGAGGGCGCCCGGAATGCGGCTCGTGGGTTCGGTTCGTGTTCGGCCCGCCCACCTGTTTGCTCGCCATGGGGTTGCAGTGCCCGCGCCGAATCTCCATTCTGCAAGCCTCGTAGACCACGACCTGTGCGCGACTGCCATTGGTGCAGACCGCAGGTGGCATGGATCTGGCCCCCGGCGTAGTCGCTGGATTCCAGGATTTCAGACGTTTACCGGGTGACTCGCACGGCGGCACAATGCCGGGCGACAAGCGGCATTTCCGGCCGCGGACCTGGATGACTCGATCGGAGGACCGATGAAACGCATCGCGACTGCCGCAGGGTGTTTTTTCGTGACTGCCTGCGCCGCTGGACATCAGGCCTCTGCGCCGACCGCATCGCCAGGTCCGACGACCGGTAATCCTGCCGCCGTCGCTTCCGCGCCAACCGTCTACATCGTCCAGCATTCGTCGGGTCCCGCCGATACCGTCATCATCCCGCCCGCCCCGTTCATCGATACCCGTATCAACGCCGAGATTTCCGAAGAACTGAAGGTTGCAAGCGACTCTGCCGCGGATGCGGAGATGCTCGAGCGCCTGGATGCGGCGCGGCCGGCGGTTCGCGACGAAGCGTCCGACGCGGGCAAAGTGCTCGCGAGCGCCGTCACGTGGGACATCGACGTCGCCAGCTTCAACAGCCACGATCGCGTGCAGTACTATCTCGATCTGTTCCAGGGCCAGGCGCGCGAGCGCATGGGCATCTGGCTCAACCGCATGCCCAGGTACGAGCCGATGATCCGGCAGCGGTTGCAGGAGCAGGGATTGCCCGGCGATCTGGTCTATCTCGCGTTGATCGAGAGCGGCTTCTCGAACGTCGCCACGAGCTCGGCACGAGCCGTCGGGATGTGGCAGTTCATGCGCGCAACCGGCCGCGGCTACGGGCTTCGCGTCGACGGGTGGGTGGATGAGCGTCGTGATCCATTCAAGGCGACGATTGCCGCGACCCATTTCCTTCATGACCTGCGGGAACGGTTCGGTTCGCCCTATCTCGCCGCGGCGGCATACAACGCCGGTGCCGGGAAAGTAGGCCGAGGGCTCACGCGGATGGGAGACGATGAGGAAGACGATGAGGCGGGATACTCCGACTCGACGTTCTTTCGCTTGTACGACACCGATTTCATCCGTCGGGAAACCAAGGACTACGTCCCCAAGCTGATCGCCGCGGCGCTCATCGCCAAGGAGCCCGAGCGCTACGGGTTTCACATTACGGACACGCCATCGATCGACGTCGATTCAGTGGTGGTGCCGGACCTGACCGGTTTGGACGTGATCGCGCGACTCGCCGACACGACGGTCGCCGCAATCGCCGAGCTGAATCCGCAGTACCTCCGCCTGGCTACGCCGCCGCACACCGTGTCGGTCGTGCGGCTGCCGGCTGGGCGTGGAGCTGCGACGCGTGCGGCGTACGCCGCACTGCCTGCGGCCAACCGGGTGAGCTTCCGTGAGCATGTAGCCGCCCGCAGGCAGACGTCCGCCGCGATCGCCGCGCGATATGGTATCAGCGTGAGCGCGCTCACCGAAGCGAATCCGGCGCTGCGCAGCCGTGCGCCGCGGGCGGGCCAGCGGCTCATCGTTCCTCTCGGCGGTGCGATGTCCGTGGTGGTCGCTCGCCGGATCGCGGCGCCCGAGCCGTCCGAGCGTTCGTCGCAGTTCCACAAGGTCCGGCGCGGAGAGACGCTGCGACGGGTCGCTGCGCGCTTCGATGTGTCCGAACGCCAGTTGCGCGCCTGGAACCACATTCGTATCGGCGCCAGGCTCCGCGCCGGGCAACGCCTTCGCGTGGCCGAGCCGGCGGCTGCGCGTGCGAAAAAGGCTGCCGCTGCGCCGCGCGCCCGCGTCGCGCGGAGAGCCGCGCCGACAATGGCACCTGCGGCTCACCGCCTCCACCGGGTGCAGTCAGGGGACACGCTGACGAGCCTGGCACGACACTACCGCGTGTCGGTCCAGGCTCTCAGCAAGGCGAACGGTCTCGGCACGCGCTCGCGGTTGCGGAGCGGCACCGTACTCCGCATTCCAGGTTAGTTCGAGGCCCCTCGGCTCGGCGCCGTGGCCTTGTAGCCCTTCAGGATCGACGACGAATAACCGTTTCGCGGGTTGCCACCCTCAGCCAGAATCTGTTCGACCCGGCCGGGGCCGCGGTTATAGGCCAGCAGCGCCAGATGCGCGTCGTTGTCGAACTGCCCGATCAAATCCTTCAAATAGCGGAACCCGAGGCGCAGGTTGACGTCGCGCTCGAGCAGCTGCGACTCGGTCACATGGCGGTCGTACTGGCGTGCGGTGCGCAACTGAATCTGGGTTAAACCAAGCGCGCTTGCCGAGCTGCGAGCCGTACGCTTGAAATTGCTCTCTGCCTTGACCAACTCGTACGCAATTTCCGGCCGAATTCCCTCTCTCACAGCCACATCGTAGATCGCGGCGGACAGGTCGCCGGAGATTCGGTAGTGCGATGAATACCGCAGGACCGCCTGCGCGCGGGCTATCTGCACCTTCGCAGCCACCATTTCGTTGCGAGCTGTCTTGAGCGGACCATTGAATGCCGCCAGCGGCGCAACCGTAGCAGTCGGTGCCGCAGGTGCCGGCGGGCGGACGTGATCCGTCCAAGCACCGAGCGCGCTCACCAGCAGCGCACCGGTCACAACCATGCCGCCGCGCACGAGCAGTCGCTCGGCAAGGCCTGGTTGCGGATCAGCAGATCCGTTCGTCGGTGGTGTCATCAAGCTGCCTCCTGGCTAAAGTACCGCGGGCTAAACGCTCTCGCGGTGCCAATCTCCCCGGGTTCCCCCGGTCTTGCTCACAAGCCGAACGCCCTCGATATACATCTCCCTGTCGATTGCCTTCACCATGTCGTACACCGTGAGGCAGGCAACCGCGACTGCGGTCAGCGCCTCCATCTCCACACCGGTCCGCCCCGTCACCTTCGCGGTTGCCGTCACGTGAACCCCGGGGAGCGCTCGATCGGTCCGCGCTTCGACGGCGACCGAGTCGAGGCCGAGCGGATGGCAGAGCGGAATCAGTTCGCCCGTTCGCTTGGCGGCCATCGTGCCGGCAACCTCCGCGACGCCGAGCACGTCGCCCTTGGCGACCGCCTGCTGCTCGACGAGCTGGTACGCCGCGGGCGACATTCGGACCGACCCCTCGGCCACCGCAGTGCGGGCGCTCACCGGCTTCGCGCTCACGTCCACCATCCTCGCCCGGCCCTGCTCGTCCAGGTGGCTCAGCTTCACAGGAGCGCCGCCAGTTCGTTGCCGAGCACCGCAATCAGCAGCTGCGGGTTCACGTTGCCATAGGCCGCCTCTCGCGCATCGCTGACACAGTCCAGCGCCCGGAACAGCGCCTGCGGGTCGCGGCCGATAAGGCTGCCGGGGACGGGGCGGCGCACTCGCTGTCCCAGCGACGCCCGGGCAGCTTCCCCGAGGGTATCCGCCACCGCATCGAGCACGGCAGTGAATTCGCCACGTGCGGACCACGGATTCTGGCGCAGTGCGCGCTCAAGGCGTGGGCCGGGACCGGCGAGCACCGCATCGAGAATTGCCTGCGCGGCCTGCTGCGCCTTTGCCGTGTCTTCGCCGGCGACCACGGCAGCACCGATCGAGCCCGACCCGGCGCGGACCCGCGATTCCAGTACATCGCCACTGAGCGGTGGCGTCACGTTCGCCACAAGGAAACCGCGAACCTCGTCATCGGTGAGGCGACCCAACCGAACCGGAACCGCCCGAGACCGGATCGTCGGCAGAAGCCGCTGCGCGTCCACGGCGGTCAGCACGAACAGACTATCGGCGGGAGGCTCTTCCAGGAGCTTCAGCAATGCATTGGCGGCCTCGGGGCTCGACTCCTGAGGCACCAGGCGTTCGGCCTCGCCAATGATGAACACCTTCCTGCCGCCCTCTACCGAGGTCATGCCCGCCGCACGCTGGAGCACGCGTACACTCGCGACCCCGTGGCTCGCCATGCCATCCGGCACTCCGTACAGCGGATGTGCTCGGCGCTCCTCCATCACGGCAGCGAGCGTCTCCCTCGCCTCCTCGACCTGCTTGTCCGCGTCGCCGGCCTTGGGCCTCGGAATCGGCACCAGCCAGTGAACGTCCGGATGCTGCAGCGTCGTGACGAGCCGGCAGCGGCGGCACGCGTTGCACGGCTCACTGCCGCCGCGCTCACAGGCGATCAACTGGGCGACCCAGAGCGCCAGCCGTTGCTTGCCGACGCCGGCCGGACCGGTGAAGAGCAGTGTCTGGGGCAGCCGGCCACCGCCATGTGCTTCAGCGAGACGGCGGCGTGCCTCGCGATGGCCCGTGATCGGCGGAATATTCACGGGTTGAAGGTAGCTCCGACGCCCGGAAAGCGAAACCCGAAACTTGTGTAACAGCTTTTTCAACAACGAGTTACGACAGTAGTCAAGGGTGCAATAATGCGCCAATCCGGCACCTGGTGGCCCTTTAGGCAGACGCGAGTGCCTGCTCACACTTTCGAAACCGAGAGTGTGTGCTCGCACCCATCCGGCAACCGAGTGGGTGGCCTTACCTTAGCTGGCGGTCACATGTCACGGAGGGGCACGCGGCGCTAGCGCAACATATGGCGTTGAGCGCTGACTCCCTGGGAGGTACATCATGAAATACGCACATATTCTGGCGCTGGTCGGTATCGCGGGCGCCACGGCATGCACCGACGGCGGCCGTAGAGAGACGGCCGTCGTCGATACGCCCTCGCGTGATCTTCAGCTTCTGCCCGCCGAATCGACTGGCCCCCAGCTGAGGGATCAGCCGGTGACGCCGGCGCCAATAGCCAATTCTCCAGCCTCCCGGCAATCCGGCACCGCGACCACCAGCCGCGCCGCCGAGCCGGTCGCGACCACCGCACGGCCGGGAGCCCCCCGGCGGGCGACACCACGAGCGGCGCGCACGGACGCCAGGAGCGACGACTATCGACCGGCCACGCCGCCGGCGAGTTCG
>JBDTQV010000063.1:0-9382 GCA_039932015.1 Gemmatimonadota bacterium
GATCAGGGAGAAGCCGGCCGCAGACCAGAAGGCGTAGCCTCCGCACGGATCACCGCGCGTATATCGGCGGTCCACCCGGCGGCATCGCCGGCCGGCTCGAACGACCAGATCTCGGACGACTTTCCCTCCCCCGACCGGATCCGCACCCGGGTACCGGTCCGCTCGACCGAGAACCGTCGTGCCGTGGCCGGCGTGATCTCGATCCCGACCTTGTCGTTCTTGTGAATGAGTACCGTCGAGTGCGTCACGATGATCGACGCACGCCGCTCCTCCCAGCCGGCGCTTCGGCTGCCTGACGCGAACGAAAAGCGGAACGCCTGGTCGTCCGCGCGGCGGACGATGCCCTCGTTCGTCAGCCGGGTTTCCATCGTGGAATCGAGCTTCGCGGTTGTCTCCGGCCGGCAGCCGAGCACCACTGCCAGGATGAGCGCGGCGCTTGGCAGTCGCACGTTTCGATTTGTCATCCTTCCAGAATAATGCGGCGCGCCCGCGCCCGCCTGAACCCGCCCGGTGCGTGATTCACGTTTCGACGCGTCCTCTAGCACATGAGCGCAATCGTCCACACGCCGTCGGCGATCCATCCGGTGCGGGTCTTTCGCACCGCCACGTTTCAGCTCACTGAAACACTCTATCCGCCGGACACGGTGACCGGGCGTCACGAGCACGCAGTCACCAGCCTCGTCTTCTGTATCGACGGCAACCTGGACGAGCGCTACGCCGCGGAAACGGAAAGCCTGCAGCGCGGCTCGATGCTCGTCCTGCCGAGCGAGGCGGAGCATTCGGACCGGGTGGGTCGGAGCGGATGCCGCTGCGTGTTCGTGAGTCTGCGGCTGGATGTCGCCGAGCGGTTTGGGCCGATCTCCCCGGTGTTGCGTCACCCGGCGCTCACCGCCAATCCGGACATCATCGGACTTGGCATTGCAGCGCGGCGCGAGCTCTGGCGCGACGACGCCTTCCGTCCGCTCGCGGCCGAGGGACTCGCGTGGCAGCTCCTTGCGATGCTCGCGCGCGACCCGCCACCTCGCGCAGGCAGCATACCGGTCTGGCTGGCGCGCGCTCGAGAACGTATTCACGACTCCGTCATTCACGAGCTGAGTTTAGAGGAGCTGGCCACCGACGCCGGCGTGCACCCGGCAGTACTCGCTCGATCATTCACGCAGACCTACGGCCTCTCGCCCGGACAGTATCTGCGACAGACTCGAGTCGAGAGCGCGGCGAAGCAACTGGCGGGAACCAACCTTCCGCTCGCACAGATCGGAGCAGAAGCCGGATTCTATGATCAGAGTCATTTCACCCACGCGTTCAAGAGTGCGACCGGCCTCACGCCCGGCGCATACCGGCGAGCGCATCAGGACAGCCGGCGGAAATGACATGCAGGTCTACCCTCTGGAGGACATGCGAATGGTTCGTGGCCCCGTCCGTGAAGCAACCTGGTGTTCCGGAAAGGCCGCGCGCGCGGCAATCACTTCATTCTATTTCAACGGGCAGCAGTGATGGTTCGATGCGGGATGCGTTGCGAACGGGCGGCCGGGCTGGTCGTGCTGCTCGCATGCTGCTCGACGATGGTGTCAGCACAGGCCCCGGCAAATGCCGGGGCCGTTCCCATATCCCGGAGTGATTCCGCCACCGCGGCCCGCCAGCGCTGGAACGGCGCCATGCGCGCGTACCGCGCCGGCGACCTGAAACAGGCGCAGCAGCTGGGCGCCGAAGCACACGCGGTGTGGCCGCCGCAACCGTACTACGCCTACGGGCTGGCGTCGCTCGCGGCCCGTGCCGGTGACACGAGTACCGTGCTTCGCGCGCTCGACGCCTACGCTGCCATGGGACTCGGCGCCGACCTCGCAACCGACGACGATTTCGCGGCGATCCGCGGTGCCCCCGCGCTGAGTGCGATCAGCGGACGCCTGCGCGCCAACATGGCACCGATGGCGCGGAGCCACGTCGCGTTCCGGCTCGCCGAGCCGGACTTCTTTCCCGAGGGGATCGCGTGCGATGCGCGGACCGGCGCATGCTACGTCGCGAGCATTCGTTACCGGAAAGTCGTGCGCGTGCTGCCCGACGGCTCGTCGGCCGACTTCGTCGGCAGCGCGGCGCACGGGCTGCTCGGCGCGATGGCGGTGGGCATCGGCGCGGGCGGGCCTACGCTGTGGGTGAGCTCGGTCGCGCTGCCGCAGATGCTCGACTATGGCGGGAGCGCGGCTGATTCAGCCGGCGGCGCGGCGCTGCATGAGTTCGATCTTCGGACCGGTGCGCTCGTCCGGCAGTTCGCGTTTCCCGGGGATTCGATCCCGGCCAATCCGGGCGACATGTACGTGGCGCGAAGTGGCGAGGTGTTCGTGTCGGACAGCCGGCGGGGCGTGGTTTATCGTGTGCTGCCGATGCGCGCTGGCGTCGCCACTGCCGAGACCGTCACGATTTTCGCGCGCGACCCGCTGCTCAGGTCGCCTCAGGGCATCGCGGAATCCGAAGACGGCAGCCTGCTGTACGTCGCTGATTATTCGCACGGCATTCTGGCCATCGATCGCGCGACGCATGCGGTGCGTCCTGTGGCCGCGCCGCCCGGATCGACGACGCTTGGCATCGACGGATTGGTGCGCGTGGGCGGCGCATTGATTGGCGTACAGAATGGCGTTCAACCACCGCGCATCGTGCGGATGTCACTCGGGCGCAACCCGCTGGTACTCGACAAGTTCGAGCTAATCGACCGCAACCTGCCGCTCGCGAACGGCCCGACGAGCGGCGCGATGCTCAACGGGGAGTATCGGTACGTCGCCAACAGTCTGTGGGACTTCTACGACGACGAGGGGCGACGCAAGGCGGGGGCGGTGCCGGAAGCGCCGGTGATTCTGGGAATCACCTGGGCGTGCCGGCCACAAGCTTCTCGTACGACTTCATCACGTCAGCGATTCGTTGCACCTTCACGAACGGCGTGCTGAGGAAGTGTTCGACCGTTGCGTTGAACAATGCCGGCTCGTCGTAAGGCACCATGTGGGTGCTGTTCGGAAAGATCCCCAGTTGGCCGTTCGGCAGGTGATTGAAGATTTCGACGATGTGCTCCAGCCGAACCACATCGTGGTCCCCCGCGAGGATCAGCGTCGGTGCGGTAATGCGGCTGAGCATCGTCGGCGCAATGTTCGGCTCCTTCAGCGTCATTCCCGTCACCTTGAGCTCGCGCCTGCTCGCCGGGGTGCTTCGGACGCTGTCAGGCACGGACTCGAGCATGGTCCGGATCAGCTCGTCCGCCTCAGGGTAAAAGGCCTGCGCACCCGGGTTCAGGTTCGGCGCCATTGCGACGAGCTTCCTGATCTTGCCCGGGTGCCGAATGCCGAGCAGCAACGCTTCGATCCCGCCGTCGCTCCACCCGAATACGTCCACCGAGTCGAGCGCCAGGTGATCGATCAGCGCGGCGAGATCGTCCGTCATCTTCTCATACGTTATTGGCTCCTCGCTGTCGGACGAGCGACCGTGGTCGCGACTGTCCATCGCGATCACCTTGTAGTGCTCCTTGAAGAACGCAATCTGCGCGGCGAGAGAACCGATGCTGAATCCGTTGCCGTGCACCAGGAGCAGCGGCTGGCCGGCGCCGTACGTTTCGTAGTACAGCGTGACACCGTCATGCACGAACGTGGTGCCGGCCGCTGCGTTGGCACCGTACGGAATCGCTGGCGGCGGCGCCTTTGTGGCGCGTACCGGCACCTCAGCCTGGGGTCCGCACGCGCCGAGCAGAAGTACGGCGGTCAACGAGAGGATGCGGAGTTGTACGACCATGCGTAGATCCTGGGTTGTGCAACAAGGAAGACTGCTCGGCCGGTTTACGGCTGATACCGCGGATCCCCGGTCTGCCAGAGCAGAAACGACGTGACCTTCGCGCCCCAGTCGGGCGTGAGGTACCGCAGCCACCGGTGGCCGCCTCCGGTGCGCACCCACAGCAACGGACGCTCGCTCGTGTTCGCGGCCTGCATGCGCGCCACGAACTTGGCCACCAGCATCTCCGTGCCGAAGTTGTAGTCGTCCGTCGCACTGTGGACGAGCATCGCAGGCAGCGAGATCTTCGACGGCACGAGGTGGTACGGCGAAACTTTCATGAGCATGCGGATGCCCTCGGGCGAATCCACATCGCCGATCTCGGCGATGTTCCGCGCGGCGGAGGGGTCCACTGCGGCGGCGCGGACCTCGTCTGGTCCGCCCACGTCGTAGATGACCGCGCCGAAGAGCTCCGGGCGCTGCAGGGGCGCGAGCCCCGCGATCACGGCGCCGAACGAGATCCCCTGAAGCGCCACGCGCCCGGCGGATGTGTAGCCGTGCGAGATCAGCGCCTCGACCGCGCCGATCACATCGTCCACGCTCCGCTGTTTATGCTCGCGCGTGGCCGCCTCGTGCCAGGCGGAACCAAGCTCCCCTCCGCCCCGCACGTGCGCGTACGCATACACGCCGCCGAGCGAGGTCCAGATCTGGATCGTGGGATCGTACCCGGGATCGGTGGCGACACCGAAGCCGCCGTACGCCTCCACGACCAGTGGCGCGGTTCCATCGAGACGCCCCGAGCGGAGCGCGGCGCGGTCGTAAACGAGCGATACTGGAACCAGCGTGCCATCCCGCGAGCGCGCCTCGAGCCGCTCACTCACCAGAGTGGGCGAACTGGCGAGCTTGCCTCCGTCATCGATGGTCACGGCCTCCACCACCGCCCCCGCTGCCGTCACGCGGTACCATCGCGGCGGCATGGCCCACGATTCGACCGAGATCAATACACCCGGCAGCACCGGAGACCGTGGCGAGATGCGCACCGTGCCGGTGACTGGGAGGCTGACCGGATGGGTGACGGTGGCGCCGTACGGGAGCACGTGCAGCGAGAGCGCGCCGCCCTCGCGTTCGGTGAAGTAGAGCGCGTCGTCCTGCACTGCGAACGCGGTGATGACGCCTCGGCGCTCGGGAACGATCGTCTCCCAAGCCCCGGCCGGCGCCGGGCCATCGCCGAGCACGCGGCGGGCGATGCGCCCGCGATCCGCATCCCTTCGCACGAGCGCGTATGCGGTGTCGCCGCGGAGCCGGGGAAACGCGGCAAGGTCCTCCAGCGCGAGAAGCGGCACCCAATTTGGCACCGTCGAGTCGCCCGGTGTGCGCCGCGCCGCGAAGTGATCGTTGCCGTTCCGACGCGAGCGGAAGACGGTACCGACCATCCAGCGTGAGCCCGGTACGGCGAGCACTCGCGTGGCGAGGTCTTCGGGCTCGATCGGCACGGCGGCGGAGACGCCGTAACCGAACACGGCGACGTCACTCGCCTGCGGCATGCCGATGCGATGGACGAACTGCCGCGCGCGCGCCAGGCGGCCCGCGGCTGGCCCGTCCGCAGCGCCTGGCCAGAGCCGCGGATAGACGAACGCCTCCGCGCCCGCTCGATTGGCCGGCAGCCACTGCACTTCGTATCGGGTCCCGCTGGTGCTCGTGAGCAGATCGGGAATACGGTCGGCCAGGACGGCGCCGCTCTGCGCATCCAGCACCACAATGGCGGGGCCGGCGTCGCCGCGTGCGGTCGTTCCCAGTGCGATGAGTCTCCCCTCCCAGGACGGCACGACCGCGCGCAGCGCGATGCCGCCGTCGGACGATCCGAGCTCGGTCGCGGAGCGCAACGTTCGCTCCCCTGAGCCGTCCGCCGCCGCGACCTGCAGCGACGGCGCGTCGCCGAGATAGCGGGTCAGGACGAGCCCGCGAGACGTCTCGACCACGCGATCCAGTGTGGGCGCATCACGGAAGACGCGTTCGAACTGCCGGGTGAGCGAGTCGCGGCCGACGACGCGCGCGAGCACGGCTCCGGCGTACCGCTCCTGCTGCGCTACCCATTCGTGTGCACCCGTCGCGAGCGTGTCTTCCAGCCATCGGTAGGGATCGGGTACCGGCACGCCGTTCAGGGTGTCCACATGCGCCACGACGCGCGCCGCCGCCGGAAGCGGAACGGCTGCCGCCACCACACTCAGTGGCGCGACAAGTCCTGGCTCCGCGGGTGTAGCCGTCGCGCGGCCAGCAATACATGCGGGAACCGCGAGAACGCAGGCCGACAGTGCGCCGGCGAAGCGAGGAATTGTGATTTGTGAGAGCAGCGTCCCGATTGAAATCATCACAACGTTATCCGTCATTGCTTTTCGCCTCGCGTGGCAAATCCAGGGATGTTCGCGCGAGCCGCGAACTGGTTCCGCACCACCGGCCTGATTGCGTCGCTGCGCCGCGGAGTGGTTGGCTTCGTAAACCGTCACCCGCCCGGTCACTGCGGTGTGCCGTGGTAACAGCCGACCGTGTAAGGGTATTCGATCGTGGCGTGGTAGTGGTATCCGAGCGCCCCGTGCGCGTGGCCGTGACAGACGTCGAGATCCGCGTTTGTCATCTCCGCGCCTCCGACCCCGTGATATCCATACAGGGGATATCCATCCCGGATGTATCCCACGATCCCGGAATGTCCGTCGGCGAGACGCTCCACATCCAGGCGCTCGGGCATGAAGTGATAGTGGTACTCGGACATGGCGGGGTGACCGCCGTACACGTCCACGATCTCGCGGGCGACAGCATCGGCCCCCCGCGCGTCGGCAGCGTTGTAGATGACCACGCCGTTGAGCGTCACACCGATCGCTCCGGGCGAGATGCAACCGGGTGTGGCCGCGGGTTGGGGATTGGACGACAACGTGAAGGAGGTGCTCCGGGCCGCTGGAGCTCCGGGATTCGGGTCGATCGCCGTGAGGAGATTGTACGCGGTCATGGGCCAGTCTCCAATCTTCCCGTCTACGGGCAAGTCATTGGAGCTGATCACGCGGGCTCCGCCCGTGTCAGTCATGGAATAGGTGCCGGCCGCGGAGAAAGTGCCCGATGGCAGCCATGGCTTCTGCAGCAGATTCCAGGTCCCCGCCGTGGTGTTGATCCACGTAATGCGGCTCGCGACGCTTCCAGGCGCCGAAGGGTTTGCCGGAGTGCACGAAAACAGCATCCCGACCGCACGCGTCGCGGTGCTGAAGTAGGCATCGCCGAGCCGGAGACTCGTGCAGTCGGGCCCGGCGGCGTCGGCGCAGAGGTCGGGTTGCAGCAGGTAGGCCGCCAGCGGACCGGTGCCCGAGGGTTCCTGCGCGGTCGAACGGCATCCGCAGCAGTGCACGAGGAGCGCGAGGGTGAGGGACGTCAACGGGTCGGCGCGCATCGGTGCTCCTGGATGGAATTCGGGCGACACGGAAGTTCCGCATCACTCACCGGGTTGTCGCGGCTGCTGCGCCTCCTCGCAATGATGCTGCGGGGGAGTGCCCGGGTGAGAATTGCGTGCGGACATGCATCCGCTCCACGATTCGCTCCACCCGTGCGGCATTCGTTACCAGCCGCGCCCCCTCATCCGCTGGCAATGCCTTCTGGAGCACCACGCGCTCGTTCTTCCATGTCATCACGCTCGACACTGCGGTCACCACGCTGGCGTGCACTTCCCCCACGCCGGTCGCTTCGATAATCTGCGAGACGTTGGTCTCATTTACCCCGCCACCAGCCATGATCTCGATCCGACCGGCGGCCTGCTCGACGAGCTGCGCGAGCATCGCTGCGCCCTCGAGCGCGCTCGGCGCCTGACCCGAGGTCAGCACGCGATCGACGCCGAGCTCGATCAACGTTTCGAGTGCCACGCGCGGATCGCGGCAACTGTCGAATGCCCGATGAAAGGTCACCTCCATCGGGTGAGCCGCCTCAACGAGCGGACGCATCGCATCCGCGTCGACCGTACCGTCCGGCCGCAACGCGCCCACCACAACCCCATCCACCCTCGCCTCCTGGCACAGCAGAATGTCGCGCAGCATCACCTCGCGCTCGTCCGCCGAGTATACGAAGTCCCCGCCCCGCGGCCGGATCAGCACGAAGAGCGGCACCAGCACCCGCTCGCGGCAGAGATCGATCATGCCCGCGCTCGGTGTGGTGCCGCCCTCTACGAGATCATCGCACAACTCCAGTCGTCCCGCTCCGCCCGCCACCGCGGCCAGCGCCGACTCGACCGAGTCGACGCAGGCCTCGAAGATCACAGCGTCCAGCCCTTCCGGTACACCGGCTTCAGATACTCGGGCGGCACGCCGGCATTTTTGATCTCACCGGTCTCGACGTTGAGATCGATCGGCTGCTGCATCCGCACGGCGAAGTTGCCGAGCAGCAGCATCTGCGTGAGCGGACCCGCGTGCCCGGCGAAGTTGGATCCCGGCTGCTTTCCGCTCTTGATGGCCGCGATCCATTCCTTGTGCACCCCTTCGGTGCGCGGGTACTTCTGCGCCGGCGGATGCGCCTTGAGCTCCGCGTTCTTCTTTTCATCCACCAGGCGCACGTTGTCGCCGTACACGTCTGCCACCAGCATGCCCTCGGTCCCGATCCAGAGCTGATGCCCCGGATCGCCGCCGAGTGGCCACATCGCATCGGCCGGATACCCGGCCGGCCGCGCAGGCGTGAGTCCGCCGTCGCGCCAGAACACCTGCAGCGCCGGACGACTGCCGCGCGCCGGGAAGTCGTACACGATGCGCGACATCTTCGGAGCGGTCTCCGGATACAGCGGCGACGACTCCGACACGATGTGACTCGGGAAGCCGAGGTTGAGCGTCCAGAACGCGGCGTCCATCGAGTGCGGCGCGATGTCGCCCAGCGCGCCGCAGCCGAAGTCCCACCAGCCGCGCCAGCGGAACGGCGCATACGCCGGATTGTACGGCCGCTCCGCCGCGGGGCCGAGCCAGAGGTTCCAGTCGAGTGTGGGCGGCACGTTGAACGCCTCGTTGGGCCGATCGATTCCCTGCGGCCAGATCGGGCGGTTGGTCCAGTAGTGGACCTCCTTGATCGTGCCGATCATGCCGGCCTCGTACACTTCGCGAATCAGCCGCGTGCCCGCGCCGGCATGGCCCTGATTCCCCATCTGCGTCGCGAGCTTGGGCGAGCGGCGCGCCTGGTCCATCAGCGCCCGCACTTCGCCGATGGTTCGCGCGAGCGGCTTCTGGCAGTAGGTGTGCTTGCCCGCGCGAAGCGACATCAGCGCGGCCGCACAATGCGAGTGATCCGGCGTCGACACGGTGATCGCGTCGATGTTCTTCCCTTCCTTCTCGATCATCTCGCGATAGTCCTTGTACCGCTTCACCTTCGGATAGGTCTTGAATGCATCCTCCGCGCTCTTCCAGTCCACATCGGCAAAGGCGACGAGGTTCTCGCCGCTCATGCCGGTCACGTCGTTCCGCCCCATGCCGCCCACCCCGATGCACGCCACATTCAGCGTATCGCTCGGCGCCCGGTATCCTCGGCCCAGCACGTGACGCGGTACGATGGTGAATGCCATCCCGGCCTGCGCCGCCGTCCCAACGAACTTCCGCCTCGACACACCCATGTTCGCTCCTCCCGGTTC
>JBDTQV010000064.1:0-9353 GCA_039932015.1 Gemmatimonadota bacterium
GGTAGAGCCGGAAGGCGCACCGAAGCTGGCTCGCGCGCTCGAGGCCGGCCACCCGGTCAAACTTGACCATACCGAGAGCATCGCCGACGGGCTCCTGCCGTTCTCGGTGGGCACCCTTCCGTTCGAAGTGATGCAGAACGTCGTGCGGCGCGCAGTGCAGGTCTCCGACCGGGAGATCGGCGACAGTGTGCGGTTCCTGCACGAACAGATGGCGCTCGATGTCGAGCCGTCCGGCGCCGCGGCGCTCGCGGCACTGCTCGCGGGGCGTATCTCACCGTCGGGACCAACCGTCGCCGTGCTCAGCGGCGGCAACGTGGACCCCGATGTCTTTCAACGGCTGGTGCACCGATGAGCGTCGCGCCCAGGATTCTCGTCGCCGACGACGATCAGGCCCTTTCGCGCACGCTCTCCTGGATACTAAAGGAGAACGGGTACGACGTGGTGACGATCAACGGCGGCGAACACCTGTTCGAGCATCTCGCATCGGAGCGCTTCGACCTGCTGCTCCTCGACATCATGATGCCAAAGGTCGATGGGCTCCAGCTTCTGCAACGCGTGAAGACTGATCCAAAGTACCGGGATCTTCCGGTGCTGATGATCTCGTCGATGCCGCCGGAGGAGGCCACCGTCCGGAGCCTTGGCCTCGGCGCGTCCGATTTCATTCCGAAGCCGTTCCGCGTCCGCGAGCTGCTCGCGCGCGTGCGCGCGCAGCTGCGCGTGGGCCGCGAACTCCACGAGGCGAAGGCGGAAGTGCGCTCGCGCACCGAGATGATGGACATCCTGCAGGAGGTTACGACCTCGCTCAAGCCGGATGAGATCCTTCAGATTCTCGTCCGCCGGGTTGCGAACGCGCTCCGGGTCTCCCGCTGCTCGATCATACTCGCCACCCCGGGCCAGGACACCGGCACGGTCGTCGCGGCATTCGAAAATCCCAAGCTGCAGAGTCTCGGCGTCGACCTGCGGCGCTACCCCGAGCTGCGCCATGCGCTCGACACCGGCGAGGTCGTGCTGGTGCAGGACGTCGCAAGCGACGCGCTCTTTGAAGGTGTGCGCGGCGAGTGGGCCCAGCTCGGCCGGGGTGTTCCGTGCCGCTCGGCGATTGCGATGCGCTTCTCGCTCAAGGGGGAGCCGGCCGGTGTGTTTTTCATCCGTGCGGTGGCGGAAGACCCCGCACTCGATCAGAACGACGTACAGTTCGCCGAGCAGGTGATCACCGCGGCGGTCGCGGCGCTGGAGAAGGCGTACGACCTCGAAAGCGCGGTAACGGGACAGGAGGAGCTTCGGCATCTCGCCGAGACCGACCCGCTCACCAATACGTACAACCGGCGGGCGCTCACCGAGAAGCTCGAGCAGGAAATGGATCGGGCCGCACGCTACGCGACGATGCTGACCTGCATGATGATCGACATCGACAACTTCAAGCAGATCAACGACACCCATGGCCACCTCGTGGGCGACGTCATTCTGCGCCAGCTCTCCGCCCTGCTCAAGCGCGAGCAGCGCTCGCCCGACGTGGTCGCACGCTACGGCGGCGAGGAGTTCGTGGTGCTGCTGCCCGAAACGAACATCACCGAGTCGCGCAACTTCGCCGACCGGGTGCTCAAGCGGGTCGCGTCATACGACTTTGGCGAGCCGGGCCGTCCGGTGCGCGTGACGATCAGCATCGGGCTCGCGTCATATCCGAACGAGAAGGTCAACGACAGCAAGTCGCTCCTCGAAATCGCCGACAATCATCTGTACCGGGCCAAGAGCGAGGGCCGAAACCGCTTCCGCGACTGACGCGTGCACAATCGCCGCTGTCCCCGCTGCCACACCAACTACGGCGCGCCCGCCCGGTTCTGCGTGCGCGACGGCTCGCCGCTGGTCGAAGTGTCGGAGCCGACGGCCGAGGTCCGTCCTGTCGCAATGGCTGCCGCGCCGCCCGCTTCGGCGGCGGCGCCCGAGCCGGCGCGGTCACGCCCGCTGCGCTCGGAACCCGATGCGAACGATGCTCCCGCCACCGACGCCGCAGATCGGCGCCGCTACAGCACGCTTTCGGGCCAGACGCTCGATGCCCGCTACCGGATCCGGCGCAAGGTCGGCGAAGGCGGCATGTCGTTCGTCTATCAGGGTGAGGAGATCGGCACCGGACGCTCCGTCGCGCTCAAGGTGCTGACGCCGCGGCTCTCGCGCGATCCCGGATCGGTCGAACGTCTCAAGCGCGAGGCGTCGATCGCCATGAGCTTTGCGCACCCCAACGTCTGTCCCATCCTGCGCGTGAGCCAGACGCCCGAGGGCACGCTCTATCTGGTGATGCCGTTTCTTTCCGGCGAGGCACTCAGCGATGCCGAAGCGCGGAAAGGCACGTACTCGGTCGAGGAAGGGCTGCCAATTCTCGTGCAGTCATGTCGGGGGCTGCAGCATGCGCACGATCTTGGCATCGTGCACCGCGATCTCAAGCCCGAAAACATCATGCTGGTGCCCGACGAGAGCGAGCCCGGCGGTGTCCGCGCCGTCGTCATGGACTTCGGGCTGGCCAAGCAGCGACGCGCCGGTGCCGATCTGGCCAGGCTCACGCAGACCGGCATCGTGCTCGGCACGCCCGAGTTCATGAGTCCCGAGCAGATTCGCGGAAAATTGCTCGACGGCCGCAGCGACATCTATGCGATGGGCGTGCTCGCATTCGAGATGTTCACCGGCAGGCTTCCGTTCGACGGAAAGAACGCGCAGGAGACGATGCTTGCTCGGCTGCGCGGGAAGCCGGAACCGATACGAAACATTCGCGCCGAGCTTCCGGCCCGGCTGGAAGCCACTATCGCGCGAGCGCTGCAAATCAACCCGGGCGACCGGCAAGGATCGATGGAAGAGCTGGCGCACGCGTTCGAGACCGCAGGCGAGGCGAGCGGCGTCTTCGCCCGGCTTTTTGGCAAGTAACCACTGGCGAGGGAGATCGAGATGACGAACGGAATACGGCGCAAGATCTCGTACACACTTCTCGCCGCGGGCGCAATTGGCGCCGGTGCCGCGGCGGGGTGCGGAACCAGGTCGGCAGCGCGGCCGCTCGACGCCGTCACCACGCACGGCGAATGGATTCAGGTCCGGCGGGGCGCCGACTCGGTGCGTGCATACATCGCGTATCCGGAGCGCAAGTCGCGGTCGCCGGCCGTCATCGTCATCCACGAAATTTTCGGGCTCACCGACTGGGAGCCCACCGTTGCCGATCGCCTGGCCAAGCAGGGCTACATCGCGATCGTGCCCGACCTGCTGTCCTCGCGGTTTGGCCCCTCGCCGGCCAACCCGGATTCCGGCCGGAAGCTCATCGCCCAGCTGCAGCCGGACGGCATCACCGCCGATCTCGATGCGGTGTTCGCCTATCTCAATGCGCAACCGGCGGTGGCGCGGGGCCAGATCGCGACGATCGGATTCTGCTGGGGCGGACAACAGAGCTTCCGGTACGCGACGAACAATCCGCAGCTCAAGGCCGCCGTCGTGTGTTATGGCCCCGCGCCGGACAGCGCGGCTACCGCGCGCATCAACACGAAGATCCTCGGAGTCTACGGCGAGAACGATGCGCGCGTCACGGCGCCGCTGCCGGACGTCTCCGCGCGGCTGCGCGCGCAGGGCAAGTCGTTCGAGTACGACATCTATCCGGGCACCGGGCACGGTTTCCTCAAGCCCGGCAGACAGGGCTCTGACGGTCCCGAGGTCGAGCGCGCGTGGACCCGGATCATCGGTTTCTATCGCCAGACGCTTGGCCGGTGATCCGCCACATCGTGCTGTTCCGGTTTGCGGATCATGCCTCCGCGGATGCCATCGAGGCCGCGCGTGATGCGCTCGGCGCGATGCGCGAAAGCATCAGCGAGATCCGCGACCTCTCGTTCGGCCCCAACCTGGGGCCGAGCGCCGGAGAGTGGCCTCATGTGCTGATGGTGACGGTGGACAATATGGCGGCCGTCGAGGCGTACCTTACGCATCCCGTGCACGTGGACACCATCGCACGCTTCGTGGCACCGATTCGCGAAGCCCGCATGGCCATCGACGTGGAGACCGCATGATCCTGGCACTGATGCTCGCGCTTCAGGACCCACTCGCCGCGCGCTCCGATACGCTCCGCCCCATCCACGACGCTCTCAGCTACGACATCTCGATCACCATTCCGGACACCGGCGCCCGCATCCTCGGCGTCACCGAGACGGCGTGGCGCATCACGTCCGCGGCGCCCATACGCGTGCAGCTCGATACGGCATTGACGGTCACCCGCGCGGCGTGGACCGGCGAACGCAGCCTGGTGCGCGGCGAATGGTCGCGCCACGGCGAGCTGATCGAGTTTCCCCATCATCATGCCGTGGGCGATACCGCGACGACGCGGATCACGTACACCGGGATCGTACGCGACGGTCTCATCATCCGCGCCAACATTCATGGCGACCGCGCGGCCTTTGCCGACAACTGGCCCGACCGTGCGCACCGGTGGTTTCCGGCGCAGGATCAACCCTCCGACAAGGCCACTGTCCGCTTTCATGTGGCTATCCCGCGGGGCTGGCGCGCCATAGCACTTGGCACACTCGAGCGGGTGGATGCGCTGCGCGGCGGGCGCACGCTCTGGCATTACCGAATGACTCACCCGGTGCCGGTATACACGATGGTCGTGGGCGCCGGGCGCATGTCGGTCGCGCGCGCAGGCGATGCGACCTGCAGCGGAAAATGCATGCCGATGAGCGTCTGGACCTTTCCTCAGGATTCGGCGTGGGCGGTGACGGGGCCATTCCGGCGCGCGCCGCAGATGATTCAGTATTTCACTCGCCTTGTGGGTGCGTTTCCCTACGCCGGGCTCGCGCACGTGGAGTCGAGCACGATTTTCGGAGGCATGGAGAACGCGACCGCGATCTTCTATCCCCAGGAAGCCTATCGCAACCACACGCTCTCGGAAGGCGTCGTTGCGCATGAGACCGCACACCAGTGGTTCGGCGACGCCGTTACCGAGGCGGACTGGCACCACGTCTGGCTGAGCGAAGGATTCGCGACGTACTTCTCCGCGCTGTGGGATGGGCACGTCGGAGGAGATAGTGCGTTTCGCGGGACCATGGCTGCCGCAGCAGCCGACGTATTCAAGTCCAAGGTGACCGATCGCCCTGTTCTCGACTCGACCGTCACCGATCTGCCGGCGCTGTTGAGCAGCAACAGCTACCCGAAAGGTGCCTGGGTCCTGCACCAGCTCCGCGGTATCGTCGGTGATTCAGCATTCTTTCAGGGCCTCCGTCGTTACTACGAGCGCTATCGCGACGGCAACGCGCTCTCGTCCGACTTTGCGGCCGTGATGAGCGGAGACGCAGCGCAGGATCTCGGCTGGTATTTCCGGCAGGCGCTCACGCAGCCGGGATACCCGCAGCTCGATGTGCGGTGGAGCTATGCGGACGAGGTGCTGACGCTCGTCGTGCGGCAGACGCAGAAGCCGGAATGGGGAACGTATCGCATCCCGGCGCTCGAGCTTCGCGTGGACGGACGGGTGCACCGTATCGGCATCTATGGGCGCGAAACGACGGTCGCGTTGCCGGATATGCCACGCCGGCCCGACACGGTCGAGGTGGATCCGCGTGGGTGGTGGCTCCTGCAGGCGAACATCTCCGGTGCGCCCTAGCGTGATCTGGGCGCGCGTGGCTGCGCTGCTGTGCGCGGCGGCGCTCGCGTCGTGTTCGCTGCCGCCGCTCAGAGGGCACGCCGAGATCGGGCGCGATGCGTACGCCATCTTCGTGGCGGATACACCGGACGGGTCAGACCTTTTCGCGGTCCTGCCGAGCGGCGGGGCACCAATCCCGCTCACGTTCACTGTCGTCGATGAGCGCGTTCCGGCACTGGCGCCCGACGGTGGTACGCTCGCATTCCTGCGAGAGCAGCACACCGGCGACAGCGTGCGTACCACCGTGTGGCTCATGAATCTGCTGAGTGGGAGCGAGCGCGAGATCACGCTGCCCGACTCACTGCGTGCCACGCCCACGGCGGTTGCGTGGGCGCCGGATGGGCGCACGGTGTATGTGCACACCGATCGGGGCGTCGTCCGTTCTTCTGCGCCACCGGTGCAGGGCGGCGCGCGGCTGGTGAGCGCCGCCGAGGCGAGTGCCGCGGACTCGGCGTTCTATGTGCTGCTGGGGCAGCCGGCTTTTGGTCGGGCGGCAGCCTGCGATGCCGGAGTCTGTCTGATTGGTGCGGATGGTGAGTCGACGGTCATGGCCGCCGGTGCTCGCAGTCCGTTGCGGTGGGGTCGTGACTCGGTGGCGTACTTTCGTGGTGACGAAGTGGAGATACGCCCGCTGGGTCCGGGGCGAGCGCACTTGCTCAGGTGGGAGCCGGCGCCGCGCCGCCCGCGCGAGATGACGTTTTTCGAAGGCCGGCACCCTGCCCGTGAGCGCTGACCCGCGCTTACCGCGCTGCGATCGCGTCCCAGGCCGCGTCGAGCACCAGGGTAGCCTGTGCGTGTTCCGGCGTCCATTCGCCGCCGGCAATCCGCTCCGCCGCAAAGCCGACGAGCGCAAGCCACACGGCCGCCCAGAGTTCCGCCGGTCCGGACCGCACGAGGCCATCCGACTTGCCGCTTGCCACGATCAGCGCGAGCGCCTCGCGCACCCGCTGGCCCGCGGCGCGGCTTGCGTCATCGAGATACCGCTCATCGCCCCGCCGGAAGAACATGCGGACCGTGGCGGCGTTGCGCGCGGCCTCTTCGAAGAGGCGGCGTCCGACCTGGCGCAGCTGATCGGCCGGAGTCGAGCGCGATGCAGCGGGCTCCTGCAGGATTGCGAGCGCCCACGCCTGCACCTCTGCATACGCCACATTGAGAAGTTCGTCTTTACCGGTGAAGTGCCGGTAGATCGTTCCTTCCGCGATGCCGGCGCGCTCCGCCAGCATCGGCGTCGTCGTGGCGCGGAAGCCGATGGTCGTGAACAACTCGAGCGCGGCGCCAAGCAACCGCCGGCGCGTGGCCTGTGCGTCTCGACGCCCGGGCAGGCGGACTGGGAAGGTCATGTGTGACGCAATCTAATGTCGCGAATTCGCATCGAGGTTGAGCGAACAGCGGTGTCCGGAGTAGATTCGGTGGCTTTTTGACTGTTGTTGATCTCGTTCACGAGGCGTAATTCATGAAAATGCTGGTGCTCGGTGCCGGACTGCAGGGCTGTGCCTGCGCGTACGATCTGCTGCGGAACCCCGCGGTTTCCGAAGTCACGCTCGCGGACCTGCACCCCGATCGCCTGCCCAAATTCCTCGTGAACCGCGGCCGGCTGCGGCCCGTCACACTCGATGTCAGTGACACTGATGCCGTTCGCACACTCATGACCGGTCACACCGCCGTGATGAGTGCGTTGCCGTACTACTTCAACGGCCCGATGGCCCGTCTCGCGGTCGAGTCGGGCTGCCACTTTTCGGACTTGGGCGGAAACACCGAGATCGTCTTCGAGCAGAAGACGCTGCACGACGCCGCGCGGGCCAAGGGCCTTTCGGTGATTCCCGACTGCGGGCTCGCTCCGGGGATGGTGAATATTCTCGCCGCCGAGGGCATCCGCCGGGTCGAGAAGCCAAATCGGGTGAAGATCTTCGTGGGCGGACTGCCGCAGCATCCGGAGCCGCCGCTGAACTACCAGATCGTCTACTCGCTCGAAGGCGCACTCGACTACTACACGACTCCGTCGTGGGTGCTCCGCGGCGGCAAGCGCGTACAGGTCGATGCGCTTTCCGAGCTCGAGGATATCGAATTTCCGGAGCCGGTCGGTAAGCTCGAGGCGTTTCATACGGGCGGCGGCATCAGCACCATGCCATTCGCGTGGGAAGGCAAGATCGACGTGATGGAGTACAAGACGTTGCGGTACCCAGGCCACGTCGCGGTGATGCGGCCAATTCGCGAACTCGGGCTCCTCGACAATACGCCCATAGAGGTGAAGGGCCAGCTCGTCGTGCCGCGCGATCTGTTCATCGCCGCCGTACGTCCAAAGCTGTTCAAGCCCGAAGGCCAGGATCTCGTCGCGCTCAAGATCGAGGTCAGCGGCACGTCGGGCGGCAAGCCTGCGCGCGCCGGCTTCCAGCTCATCGATCGATACGACGCGGAGCACGGCATCAGCGCGATGATGCGCACCACCGGTTACTCGCTGTCGATCACCGGGCAAATGCAGGCGGATGGACGTGTGACGGAGAAAGGCGTGCTCACGCCGGATGAGGCGATGCCGTTCCAGCCATATGTGGACGAGCTCGCCGCGCGCGGTATCCGGATCGACGAAAGCTGAATCGACCGATGCTGGACTTCCGCGCAATCTGGCGCGACGCGCTGACGTACGATCGCTTCGTCGCGGAATCGACGAAGAACTGCGAGCTGTGGACGGGAGTCTATCGGTTGGCGGTCGTGCCGCGCTGGGCGCTCGACGGGGTGCCGACGGAAGGGATGCGCCTGCTCGTCATCGTGGAAGACTGGTGCGGAGACGCGTCGAATACGGTGCCGCTGCTGGCGAAGCTCGCCGCCGAGTCACCGCGGGTGGAGGTGAAGGTGGTCCGGCGCGACGAGCACCCCGAGATCATGGATCAGTATCTCACCGGCGGGTCCCGCTCGATCCCGATCATCATTGCGCTCGACGCTCACTACAACGAGCTGGGCCACTGGGGCCCGCGCCCGAGCGAGCTGCAGGCGTTCGTGATGGCCAGCCGCGACACCGTGCCGAAGGCCGAGTTGTACCCGCAGGTGCGCCGCTGGTACGCGCGGGACCGCGGCGAGACGACGCTGCGCGAAGTCTTCGCGCTGGTCCTGCCGACGCGCGCCGCTGAGGGCGGCTCAGCCTAGAACGCCCAGCCGCTTCCCGCCGAAATTTTCCACTCCTCACGGCTGCGCGCGAGGTTGAGCGTGAAGATCGTCGAGCGCAGCAGCCGCGCCGCCGCGCCGATGCCTCCTGCCACGTGAAGTTCCTTGGCGTTGAACGTGAAGCCGTCCTCTTCGAAGACGCGCCCGGCGTCGATGAAGGCCACCAGGGAGCCGGCCGCAATTTCGCCGAACGGCAGAAAGTCCTGCCGCACCTCGAGACTGCCGAACACCAAGCCAGTGCCGACGAATCGACCACTCGGAAATCCACGATTCGACTGATAGCCGCCATAGACCTGCGTCGCCACATCCCAGGTCGGCAACTCATAGCGTGCATCGAGTGAGGGCGTGCCGTGCAGGTTCGACGCCCCGAAGCGCGCGGCGACAACCGTCGATGCCCGCAGCGGCGCATAGCCGCGAAGCACCGTGTAATAGCGGGTATAGCTATCCCCGCCGGTCCCTGCCTGGATTCCGGCTTCGAGCAATAGCCCGTTTCGCGCGTTGAACTCGTTGTTCCGTGAATCGAAGACGAGCGCGAGCCGCG
>JBDTQV010000065.1:0-9074 GCA_039932015.1 Gemmatimonadota bacterium
TCGTCGTGGCGACGCCCTCGTTCACCCACTTCGACCTCGCCCGCGCGGCGCTCGAGGCGGGCAAGCATGTGCTGGTGATGAAGCCGCTGACGACGAGCACCGCGCATGCACAGGAGCTCGTCGCACTGGCCGAGTCGAAAGGCCTGCTCCTCGCCGTCGACCATACATTCGTCTTCACCGGCGCCGTGCGCCACATGAAGCAACTCATCGACGCCGGCACAATCGGCGAGCTTTACTACTTCGATTCGGTGCGTATCAACCTCGGCCTGATCCAGACCGACATCAACGTGGTGTGGGACCTGGCGCCGCACGACGTCTCGATCATGGACTACCTCATCGACCTCGAGCCGACGGCCGTGTCGGCGCAGGCGGCGAGTCACGGCGCGAGTCCCACCGAGAATATCGCGTATCTCACCGTTCGCTTCGGCGAGTCGCTGCTCGGCCACGTGCACGTAAACTGGCTCGCGCCCGCGAAGGTGCGCCGCACGATCGTCGGCGGGTCGAAGCAGATGATGATCTACGACGACATGGAGCCGAGCGAGAAGCTGAAGGTGTACGACAAGGGCGTGTCGATCTCGAACGATCTGAATTCCGCCAACGAGTATCAGTACATGATCTCGTACCGTGCCGGCGACATGCACGCGCCCAACATCGACACGCGAGAGGCGCTCGCCGTCGAGGTCGACAACATCGTCGCGGCGCTCGCCGGGCGCGAGCCACTCGTGTCCGACGGGCGGGCAGGAGAGCGGGTGGTGCGGATTCTCGAGGCGGCGCAGCAGTCGATCGATCAGCGCGGGGCGGTGGTCACGCTGCAGCGCGCGACGGCCGGAGCCGGCGTGTGACGCTTCCCGCGGCGGAACGCGATGCGTTGCTTCGGCGCGTCGCGCCCGATGTGCGGCTCGGCGCGGGCGTGCGGATGTATGCATTCGTGAACCTGTACGGGTGCACCATCGGCGACGAGACGTCGATCGGCACGTTCGTCGAGATTCAGAAGGGCGTGACCATCGGCGCGCGCTGCAAGATCCAGAGCCACACCTTCATCTGCGAAGGCGTGACCATCGAGGATGAAGTGTTCGTCGGGCACAATGTGAATTTCATCAACGACCTGTACCCGCGTGCCACCGAAGCCGGCGGAGTGATGCAGACCGAAGTGGACTGGTCGGTCGTGCGTACGCTCGTGCGGCGCGGCGCGTCGGTCGGCACCGGCGTCACGGTGCTCGGCGGCATCACCATTGGCGAGGGCGCGATCGTCGGCGCCGGATCGGTGGTGACGCGCGACGTGCCCGACCGGATGATCGTCGCCGGCAATCCCGCCCGCGTGCTGCGACCGGTTCCCGCTTCCGGCGCGTGACAACGGTCCCTCGCGGCCGGCGCACCTTCGTGTCGATCGCGTATACGCACGCACCCGGCGACCCGAGGATCCGACGCGAGTGCGAAAGTCTCGTGCGCGCTGGGTGGCGTGTCGTGCAGATCGGACTCGCGGCACCGGGCGAACGCACGGTGGGTCATCTGAACGGCATCGTGCTGCTCCGGGTGGCGCTGCCGCGATATCGGGGGCGCGCCCTGCGCGCGTACGTGCGATCCTACCTCGCGTTCTTTCGCGGCGCGCGCCGGCTCCTCAAGTACCTGCTCCAGCAGGGTCGCGTCGACGTGGTGCAGGTCACCAATCTTCCCAACTCTCTGGTCTGGGCCGCGCGGCCGGCACGCCAGGCCGGCAGCGCCGTCCTGCTCGACATCCGCGATCCGGTGCCGGAGTTCTTCGAATGCAAGTTCGGCGACCGGTTCTACGGGCGCATCGGGACGTGGGCCGCCCGCATCGAGGAACGACTGTCGGCGCATGGGGCCGATCTCGTGATCGCCGCCAACGAACCGCACCGCCAGATCACGGCGGATCACGGCGTCGACGCCGGCAAGCTTCGCATTGTGTTCAATACTGCCGATGCACGGCTGTTTCCGATGCTGCCGCCGCGGCGCTCCGGGCCGCTCCTGGCCTATTCCGGCACGGTGGCCGCCCGGATGGGCCTCGACGTCGTGATGGGCGGCGTCGCGCGGCTCCGCGAGCAGGGCGTCGTGACGCGCATGATGATCCTGGGCGACGGTGATGCCGTTCCCGGGCTGCAGGTCGAGCGTGATCGCCTCGCGCTGGGCGATGCGGTGTCCGTAACCGGCGAGCGATTCCGCATCGAAGAGCTGGTCGGCCGGCTGGCGGATGTGGGCATCGGTGTGGTGCCGCTCCGCCGGGATTCATTCACCGACCTGCTCCTCTCCATGAAGCTCCTCGAGTATGTGCGGTTGGGCATCCCCGCGATCGTCAGCCGGACGCCGACGCTGAGCCATTACTTCCCCGACGACACGGTCACGTTCGTCGACGCCCTGACTCCGGAGGCGTGGGCCGATGCCATCCGGCGCGTCCTCGCCGACCCCGACGGGGCGCGGGTGCGCGCCGAACGGGCGCAGGCCCTTCCCGTGGCGCAGGCGTGGCAGGCAGCATCGGAGCCGGACTTCGTCGCACTGGTGGAAGACGCCGCGCGAGCCCGCGACGGTCAGGCTCCCGCAGGGTAGCTGCCGCGGTTACGTTAGAAGATTCCGGTGCCCGAACGGGGCTGTCTCCTCAAAAGCCATGGACGCCATGAACGTGCCTTTCACCGATCTGCGCGCGATGCACGACGAAGTGCGCGCAGACATCGAACGCGGCTGGAGCCGAATCATCGAGACGTCGTCCTTCGTGGGCGGTCCTCTCGTCGCCGATTTCGAGCGGGCGTTTGCGGAGTACTGCGCTGTGCCGCATGCGGTAGGTGTCGGCACCGGAACCGACGCGATTCGTGTCGCGCTGCAGGCGGTTGGCGTGACGCATGGCGACCTCGTCGTCACCGTGCCGCACACGTTCATTGCGAGCGTCGAAGGGATCACGCAGGCGGGTGCGGAGCCAGTGTTCGTCGATGTCGACGCCGAGACGTATACGATGGATGTCGGGCAGGTGGAGCGGTATCTCTCGAACGAGTGTGAGATGCGGCAAGGCGCGCTCGTGGAGCGTCGCCGGGGACGTCGCGTCGCGGCGCTACTGCCGGTCCATCTATACGGGCAGGCGGCAGACATGGAGCCGCTCACCGCGCTCGCGCGGCGCTTCGGCGTCAAGGTCGTCGAGGATGCGGCGCAGGCGCACGGCGCCACGTACCAGGGACGGCGCTGCGGCAGCATGGGCGATGCCGCGGCGTTCAGCTTCTATCCGGGCAAGAACCTCGGCGCGATGGGCGAGGCGGGCGCCGTGACGACCGCGGATGCCGCGGTGGCGGATCGTTGCCGCATGCTCCGCGAGCACGGCCAGCGCGAGCGGTACATTCACGCGACGAGTGAAGGCAGCAACGCGCGGCTCGACACCGTGCAGGCGGTCGTGCTGAGCGCGAAGCTCCCGCGGATGCCCGATTGGACCGCGGCACGGCGCCGGGCGGCCGGGTGGTACGGTGACCGACTCGCCGGGTTGCCCCTGGTGCTGCCCACCGAGGCCGCCGGGCGCGAGCATGTGTACCATCTATATGTGGTGCAGGTCGAAGACCGCGATGCGATACGCGCGGTCCTCGACACCCGCAAGATCGGCACCGGGCTCCACTATCCG
Source organism: Gemmatimonadota bacterium (assembly GCA_039932015.1). Classification (GTDB taxonomy): domain Bacteria; phylum Gemmatimonadota; class Gemmatimonadetes; order Gemmatimonadales; family GWC2-71-9; genus JAICUF01. Next base: position 3,614 of record JBDTQV010000065.1, read on the forward strand.
GTCCCGCTGCACCTGCAGGAAGCGTATGAGGGGCTGGGTTTTTCCGAAGGCGCGTTCCCGGTGTCGGAGCAGGTCGCATCACGCGGCCTCTCGCTCCCGATGTTTCCGCACATTACCGAGGCGCAGGTGGACGCCGTTGCGGATGCATTGCGTGCAGCACTCGGCGCGCGGCTCGCACCGGCGGGCGTGAGCTGACACGCGCGCGCAACCGCGCCCCCTTGCCGTGACTCCCCGCGTGCTCGTCGTCACCAACATGTTTCCGACCGCGAGCCGCCCCTATTTCGGTATTTTCGTCCAGCGCCAGATCGAGGCGTTGCGTCGTGTCGGCGCCGACGTTCGCGTCGAATCCGTGGCCGGTGCGCGTGGGGAGTCCGACTATTTACTCGGCGGCGCGCGCCTCCGGCGCGCCATCCGCGAATTCTCGCCGGCCCTCATCCATTATCACTACGGCTATACCCCACTCGCGGGACTCTTCACGCGAATCCCTTACATCGTGACACTCTGCGGCGACGACATCAACGGCGCGTCGGATGGCCACGGAGGCACCACGGTCAAGAGCCGCGTGGGCGTCGGCGTCACGCGGCTGCTCGCGGCCGGCGCGAGGCGAATAATCGTAAAGAGCGTCGCCATGCGGCAGCGACTGTCACCGGCGGCGGCACGGAAGACAGACATCATTCCCAATGGCGTCGCCACGGACATCTTCTCGCCGGGATCGCGGACGGAAGCACGCGCGCGGCTCGGCGTGCCGCCGGATACGCTGACGCTCGCGTTCGTCAACAGCATCGGGCAGCCGACGAAGCGGCTCGATCTGGCCGAAGCGGTTCGCGATGAACTGCTGCGGCGCGGCGTCCCCGCACATCTCCTGGTTGCGGAGTCCGTTGCGCCGGAGGAGATGCCGTGGTTCTACCGTGCGGCGGATTGCCTGCTGATGACGTCGGACCGGGAAGGCGCGCCGAACTGTGTGAAAGAGGCACTCGCGTGTGGCGTGCCGATTGTCGGCGTAGCGGTCGGCGATCTTCCCGAGCTGCTGACGACCGCCGTTTTGGGGCGCATCGTGGCGCGCGATCCGGCGCGGCTCGCCGACGCGGTCGTCGCGCTCGCGCCGCGGCCGGATACGCCCCCATCCCTCTTGCCGGCCAAGTTCAGCGACGCGGCCATTGCGGCACGCGTGGCCCAGATTTACGCCAGCGTGGCGGCGCGCCACTGATGTGCGGCTTCGGCGGCGTCGTGCTGAACAACGGCGATCTCGTGGACGAGCGCGTGCTGCGGCGCATGGGCGCCGCGGTCGCGCATCGCGGGCCCGATGGAACGCACCACCAGCAGCTCGCCGGCATCGGGCTGGTGCATTGCCGGCTCGCGGTCATCGACCTGTCGAGCCGAGCCGATCAGCCGTTCACGCGCGCCGACATGGGTGCCGTGCTCGCCTTCAACGGCGAGATCTATAACTATCGCGAGCTGCGCACGTCGCTGAGCGGCGACGGGGTCCGCTTCGAAACGCAGTCGGACACCGAAGTGCTGCTCACCGCGCTCGTGCGCGGTGGTCCGGCGGCACTCGCCCAGTTGCGGGGGATGTTCGCGCTCGCGCTCTGGCGCCCGGCTGAGCGCTCGCTGCTGCTGGCGCGCGATCCGCTGGGCAAGAAACCGCTCTTCTACGCGTGGCGGAGCGACGGCGCGCTCGTGTTCGGCTCCACGCTGCAGGCGGTCCTGACAGGGCTTGGTCGGACGCCACCGGTGTCGCAGGCGGCAGTCGCGCACTACCTCGCCCACACCGTGCTGCCGCAAGAGCACGTGATCTACGAAGGCATTCACCGCGTGCCGCCGGCGAGCTGGATCCGGTTCGACGGCCCTCGTGAGTCGGCACGAGGATGCTACTGGGAACCTGCCGCAACCGCAGATTGGCGCGGCACCGCTGCCGAGCTCGACGATGCCATCGAAATGCGATTGCGTGAATCGGTGCGCCGCCGGCTCGTGGCGGACGTACCGGTTGGCGCATTCCTGAGTGCCGGAATCGATTCCGGCACGGTGGTGGCGCTGATGTCCCAGGCGTCGGCGGCGCCCGTGCTCACCTTCAGCGCCGGCACGAGCGGCGATCCGAACGATGAAAGGCCGGCTGCCCGCGCGGTCGCCGATCGGTACGCGACGCGCCACACCGAAGTCGAGGTGCCGCCGCTCTCCGCAACCGATTTGCCCCAGCTGCTCTGGCAGGCGGGCGAGCCGTTTGGCGATGCGTCGCTCCTGCCCAGCGCCCGCGTCGCTGCGGCAACGCGCGGTGCGGCGTCCGTAGTCCTCACCGGTGACGGCGGCGACGAGCTCTTCTTTGGCTATACGGTGTTTGCCGGCGTACGCTGGGCGGAGCAGGCGCGCGCGCTTCTTCCGGGGTCGCTGATTCGCGCGCTCCGGCCGCTCGGCGCCAATCATGGCGCTGGCGCCCGGACGCGGCTCGATGCCGTGCTGGAATATGCCGCGGCTCCGCTGGCTGACTCATTTCGAAATCGCATGGGTTGGTCGCGCGCCGCGCGCGCACGGTTGCTCCGAAGCGCTGAGTCGGGTGCGGCCGAGTCCATTTATCACGATCGGCTGCTCCGCTACCGCGCGCTACCGGACGCCGACGCGCTCCGTCGGACGCTGCTCGGCACCTGGCTCCCGAATGATTATCTCGCCAAAGTCGATATCGCGACGATGTCGGTGGCGCTCGAAGCGCGCTCGCCGTTTCTCGATGTGGACCTGGTCGATTTCATGCTGCGGGTTCCGTCTTCGGTGGCATTCCCCAACGGACAGGCAAAGGCCTTGCTGCGGCGCCTGGCGGGCCGCCTCCTGCCGTCGTCAATTCTCGAGCGACCCAAGACCGGGTTCGGCATTCCGGTCCGCAAGTGGCTGCTTGGGCCCTTGCGCGGCGCGTACGAACGGTTCGTCACGCGGCCCGGTCTCGCGATGCATGAATGGATCGACCCGGTGGCCGCGCGCGATGCATATCATGCGCTCGACGCCGGGTCGGCGCGCGCCGATCGGGTATGGCTGCTGTTTACACTGGGCGTGTGGGCGGCGATGGCCGTCGACGGAACGCTGTCGCCCACCGAGCCTCTGATGCACGTCGCGTCAGGTCACGCGTGACCGCGGTACCGCTGGCGCCGCCGGACGCGCCACGCCCGCGCGTCATCGTCGTACCCGGCTGGGCGCGGCTCGCCGCGGCGCTCGCGGTGCCCGCAACCGTCATTGGCGCGGTGCTGTATACCAACGTGCAACTCAACACCATGCCGCTCCTGCCGGCCATTGGCATCGTGCTGCTCGCGGCCGCAGGACTGTTGCTCGCCAACCGGCCGCGTCTGCTGGTCCTGCTGCCGCTGATCGCCGCCTACCTGCCGTCGCCGCAGGTCGGATTTGCGGCCTACATCATCTCCCTCGGTTATGTCGTCGTCGAGTTTGGTGGTGTTCGTCTCGCCACGCCGCTCGACCGCATCGACTGGTCACTGCTTGCGGTGCTGGGGTGGAGTGTGCTCAGCTGGGCCGCAAACCTCGGGGAGCAGACCGATACCTGGTCGCTCGTGTTGTTCACCATCACCTTTCTGAGCCCCTGGCTGCTGCTGTTCTTCGCACGCGTCGCGCCGTGGGAGACTCGCGACCTGCGCGCGATCATGGTCGCGTGGCTTGGGCTGGCAGCGGTGCAGGCGGTGCCCGCGCTGATCAAGCCGATCCTTATGGGAGAGCCGGGCGCGTACTCCGTGCCGCTGCTCGCCTTCGAGCTCACCGGCGCCGGTTTGCTCAGGAACCTGATGCCAAGCACGTCAGCTGATCTCACGACCGGCACGATGATGAGTGCGCATCATCTCGGGTCCGCACTCCTCCTGTTGTGCGTGCTGCTCGTCTCGTACTGGATTATCGTGCGTGACCGGCGGGTGGCTCTGCTCGCCGTGCTGTTCGGCTATGTGTTTCTCATGACCGATTCGAAGCACCTCGTGCTGGGCGCCGTGCCGGGCGTGGTGTGGTATCTGGCGGTCGTCGTCTGGCCGCGCTTCAGCCGCTCCACCAGGCGACGGGTGAACGTCGCGGTTACCCTGGGCACGATCGTCGTGGGGACCTATGTCGCTCGCGCGGTGACGGCGGCGGTGTCGGAGCTCTGGCAGCCGTACCTCGTCCTCGCAAGCGTCAACCCCAAGGCGCAGCTGTTCTCTCGCACGGCCGAACTGCTGGGCCAGAACTCGCTCGAGACATGGATCGGATACGGCCCGGGCGCGTTCGGCAGCCGGGCCGCGTCGATTCGTGCCACGGACGTGTTGTACAAGGAGGAGAACCGGCTGCCGAGTTTCGTGCCGCCACACACGGCGCCGGCGTACGCGAGCGTGGCGTATGATCTTTATACGAGTGAAATTCTCGCAACGGTGAAATTCAAGAGCGCGGCGCTGACGAACCCGTTCAGCAGCCTCATCGGCGTGGTCGCCGAGTATGGTCTGATCGGAACTGTCGTACTCGGCACGTTCTTCATCATCGTCGCCGGCGCCGCGTTCCGGGCATGGAGCATCACCGCGCTCGCGCCCGAGTGGCGCGCCGCCGCGGCGACCGCCGGCTTCGCGATTCCATACCTGATGGGGATCAGTCCATTCGACACGTACTTCGAGCAGCCCGACGTCACGGCGCCAATCATCATGCTGCTGCTCGTCGGGCTTGCCAGCGCGCGTGCGGTGGGACCCACTACCTCAGGCGAGTTAGGCGGCGGCTAGGGTGCCGTGGGACGGCCATGGCGGCGGAACGGCAGCGCTGCCGCAAGCTGCTCGAAGCCCGCAGGGTCCAGTGCCCGGGCCGACCAGCCCGCGGCACGAATCGCTATCCATGCCGCCACGAGCGCCGCGCCGAACAAGGCGCCCAGCAGGGTCATGCGCTTGCGGTTGGGGAAGTCGCGGTCGACGGGCGCCTCCGGCGTCTGCAGCAGCGTGAACACCGGCGTGTCTCGTACTTCCGCGATCTTCGCTTCCTGCAACTCGTTCACGAGCGTGCGGTAGACGTCCGACGCGAGCCGAACGCGGCGGTCGATCCGCTCACGCTGATACGCGAGCCGCGGCGTTTCGAGGCCGGCGCGATTCGCCTCGAGAAACCCGCGCATCTCCCCCTCGGCGCTGGCAAGATCGGCTTGCGCACGGGTCAGCTCGCGCTCCGCGAATCGGCGCCGCTCCGATGCCGCTGACCGGCGGCGCTCGTAGTTGAACCGCTCGAGCAACTGGTAGAGATGGGTGGCGACGTCCGCCGCGAGTTGCGGGTCCGGCATGATGACGGTCAGCGTGATTGTGCCGGTGCGATCGTTGGTGCCGGTTTTGACCGCAGCTCGCTGCAGGAAGCCGACGGCATTCTCGATCTGTCGTGCCCGTGTCTTGCCGTCCGCGTGCAGAATTTCGAGGAGCGGTGCGCGGCGGCTGCGGTTGCCGGGCACCGGGAATGAATCCAGCACGGCCGCCTCCAGCAGGTCGCGGCC
>JBDTQV010000066.1:0-8843 GCA_039932015.1 Gemmatimonadota bacterium
ATGATCGCGTTCACGACGACGATGAAGAACACGACATCGAAGATGCGTGATGCCCCGGGTGCGCCGGCGAGCACGGGCATCGTCGCGAGAATGATCGGCACCGCGCCGCGGAGGCCCACCCAACCGATGTACCCAACCTCGCGTCGCGCAAAGCCGAGTGGTGCAAGGCAGAGCGCCACGACCAGCGGCCGCGCCACGAACGCGAGGAGCAACGCGAGCAGGAGCCCCACCGGCGCGACCGCCGCCAGCCGCGACGGGACCACGAGCAGGCCGAGCAGCAGGAACATCGTGATCTGGCTGAGCCAGCCGAGCGCATCGTGCACGCGGAAGATGCCGACGCGATAGGGCAGCTTGCCGTTGCCGAGCACCAGTCCCGCGATGTACACGCCGAGAAATCCGCTGCCGTGCATCAGCGTCGGCACGGCGAAAGCAAGACACGCGAGCGCCAGCGTGAGCGCCGGGTACAGTCCTTCGGCCGGCAGCTTGAGCCGCACCATCAGCTCGCGTCCGGCGCGTCCAACGACCCACCCGCCCGCGACACCGATCGCGAGCTCCAGCGCTACGTGCACCGGCACGGCCGCGAGATCGAGCGTCCCCGGTGCCAGCAGATTGGCGGTGAGCAGCGTCGTCAGAATGATTGCCATCGGGTCGTTCACGCCCGATTCCACCTCGAGCGTCGCGCCAACGCGCCGCTTGAGATGGAGGCGGCTGCCTCGCAGCACGGCAAACACCGCAGCCGCGTCGGTCGAGCTCACGATCGCGCCCAGGAGCAGCGCCTCCGGCCAGCCGAAGCCGAACAGATGCGCGCCGGCGGCAACGACACACGCCGTGCCCGCGACACCTATGGTGCCGAGGAGCCCCGCGGGCAGCAGGGCGCGCCGAATCGCCGCGAGCGGTGTGTTGAGCCCGCCGTCGAACAGAATCAGCACCAGGCCCACGACGCCGACGCGAAACGCGAATGCGTAGCCGCCGAAGTGAATCCCGCCAGGCCCATCCGGACCCGCGAGCATGCCGATGAGGAGAAAGACGAGCGCGATCGGAATGCCGAACCGCTCGGACGCTCGGCTGAACAGCACGCTCACGCCCAGCAGGACACCAAACAGCAGGAGCAGCAGGGCCGTCGCGCCGAGCTCGGCCACGCAGCGTTACCAGCTTTCCGCGATAACCTGCACCAGCCTCGCGAGACTCACCACATCGCGGAGGTCGATGACCTCGACGGGCGAGTGGGCATACCGGAGCGGCCACGCGAGCGGCACGTCGGGAACGCCCCAGGCGGCGAATACCGAGCCGTCGTTTCCGCCGTTGGTCGTGCCGACCTGAAGCGGAATGCGGTGCAGGCGCGCGAGCGCCACGAGCGAATCGACGTAGGCCGTCGGCGTGACAGAGCTGTTGTCCACCGCGCGCGCCACCGCGCCGGCGCCGATGGGCGCTACGCCGAAGTTGGGCAGCTCCAGCGGCGAATCGGCAGAGACGAACGTGTCGATCGCGTGTACTCGTGCGGCGGTGAGTCCGAGCGCATGCGCCGCGGCCGCCGCGCCTTCGAGCCCGACTTCCTCGCGCGTGCTCCAGATGAACACGACCGAATGGCGAAGCCGAGACCGGTCGAGGTGCCGCACGGCGAGCACCTGCGATGCCGAGCCGACTCGGTCGTCGAACGACCGGCCGGTCGCGCGGGTACCGGCGAGCCGCACGTATTGCTTGGGCATCGTGACGGTGTGGCCGACTCGGACACCGAGCCGCTCGGTGCCCTCGCGGGACCCGCCGCCCACGTCGAGCCGGAGCGGCGGTGGCGCGCGAGTCGGCCCGCGGCCGACGGAGTCGCGCGGCATCAGGACACCCGGAATCGTCCGGTCACCGGTGTGCACAAGTGCTGGGCGGCCTTCGAAGATCGAAGAGAAAAATCCTCCGAGCGTGCGGAGCTCGAGCGTGCCGTCGTCGCGAATCGCGGAAATCCGAAATCCGATTTCATCGAGATGCGCGACGAAAACGACGGTTGGCTCGCCCGACCCGACGCGCACCCAGAGATTGCCGGCCGTGTCGGTTTCGGTTTTGGCCCACGAAGGGAGCAGCCGCATGACGGTTTCGCGCACTGGCGCTTCCATGCCGGACGGCCCGTAGCTCTCGACCAGCGGCCGGAGCACCTGTTCGGCTTCCGCGATAGTGACGGCCTGTTGCGCAAAGGCGCTGGCCGGGGAGAGGAAGATGGCGAGCGCGAGCAATCGTCGCGGAACGCATCTCACGGCGCACCTCCAATCCACTCCGAAATCCGCGCGGCCAGCGCGGAGGCATCGGCGAGCGACACTGTCTCTACCGGCGTGCCCGTGTAGCGCGTCCCGATCGTCATGCGACTGACTTTCCCGAGTTCGGTAGCAGCGCGCGCGGCCAGGGTATCAGGTACCGGCTTGAGCGCGTCAGCCGCTCCCGGCACGTGGGCGCCGCCGTCCACGATCAGCGTCTCCGTGAAAGGGCCATACTCGTGCGCAGCGGTCAGGAGCCCGCGCGCCGACAGATTCTGCTCGACGACGAAAGCAATGACCGTCGTGCCGGACGGTGAGCGGGCGGTGCGCGCACCCTCGCCTCGTGCGGCCGCGACGAGCGCCGCACAGGCGGCCCGTCTCCCCGCCGACGGGGCTGCGAGCAGTGAGTCACCGTAGCGGTGAGGGCGTTTCGCGAGCGCCACTGCGCTCAACATGCGGACGCCAAGTCCGTCAACCTCGGCCGCCGTAGCGGCGCCGAGGTCGACGTACGCGTTGTCGGCGGTGAACGGCTCGTCGGGCGTCGTGCGTCCGCGCGTAAGGTGCACCGACCGCACCGCCACGACGCCGGGCACTCCCCCGCGTGATCCCCACACCGTCACGCGCTGGCCTTCGAGCTGCTGATCGAAGAGCGGCGGCACGCGGCCGCCGACGCGATGGAGCGTCAGGTATCCATCGGCACCGATGGCACCGACCACGAACCCCGGCTCGTCGAGCGCGCATGCGACCAGTCGTGCCGGTGCACCGCTTCCGATGCGGAGAACGGCGTTGCCGGCGCGGTCGCGAGCGGCGCCGGGCAGCAGCGCAAGCACCGAGTCGGCCATGGCGCGCTCGTAGCCGGTGACGGCCGTCATGCCCGCGAATCGCTCGGCGAGCGAGGCAGGAGCACTTTGCGCGCTGGCGGCGAGCGGCAGGACTGAGAGCAACAGTGGAAACAGGCGCATTGGTACCGTCGGTTGGCGTGAACAGGTGGCCGAATGTGCAACGACCCTTCCGGAGGCCCGGAAGGGTCGCTCAGGTGACTCTCGAAGCTAGCTTACTCCGTGGTGTTGCCGACGTCGAGATCGTGGACGTAAATAGCGGAGCCATAGCCCGCCGGCGACTCTTCGATCACGCGGGCGAGCAGGTCGACCGCCTCGCCGAGCGTCGGCGTGAAGGCGTATTCGAGCGCGCTGGGCGCGGGCTCGCCCTCTCTGGACTCCGGAAGGTACGCCGCCAGAAAGCGATCGACGACGGCAGGTTGCAGGTCAGTGTGCTGGGACGGGGGCAGGCCGTGGCGGCGTTCGATTTCGCGGAGCAGGCGCTCCGCCACGATAAGGCGCTCGTGTTCGAGGGCGACTGTCAGCATCACATAGTCCCTCAGCTGGCAAGGCCGGCGCGCTGGCGCCCGCACCGGCGTTCGGTCCGGATCAGCTCCGGCGGCGCCAGAGAACACGAGTCACATGACACCGGGTCCGCGCCAAACGTACCATCGCGTTCGCGCGAGCGTCGCGACAGAGAAGAAATCCCGAACGGGATCACTCGCCAAGACGCCGTTCGATATCGTCCAGGAGGTGCCGCGCCCGGCCGGAGTCGGGATTGAGTCGCAGCGCCTGCCGGCAGTCGCCCCAGGCGAGCGCAACTTCGCCGATCGAGCGGTACAACTCGCAGCGATTCGCGTACGCGACGGCGCTCTCGGGCGCATACGAGACGTAGAGGTTGAGCATGGCAAGCGCCTCGTCGGGCGCGTTGGCAAGCATGAACCGGTAAGCCATCGCGTTGGCGATCTCCTCCCGGTTCGGGGCGAACGTCAGTCCCTTGACCAGGCGCGCCGAGGCCGCTCGATAGTCGCCGAAGCCAATGAGGAAGTCGCTCGAAAGAATGTCGAAGAGAATGCCGGACGGCCCGTTCACATACCGGGTCGCCAGCCCCTCGAGTGCGGCGCGGCGCGCGCCTGAATCGGCAAGTGCGACGGCATGCGCGACATCGCGCAGCACCTGCACCGGATAGCGTCGTCCCAACGCGTCGAACCGTTCCTCGAGCGCCGGCGGGAAGCGCAGCGCAGCGGGGACGACGGAAGGCGGGCCGCGATATGCCTCGATGTAGCGGACGAAGAAGTCGACCGGTCCCGTGCGCAACGTTTCCTCGAGCGTCGCGCGGCCGAGGGTCGAATCGATCGTCGCCGCCATGTAGGCGCCCATCGAATAGAACGCGCCCGCGCCCTCGAGACCGACGCGGATCAGCGTATCGGCAGCCATCAGGTCGCCGCGGCCGTACAGGGTGTGATACACAGATGTGAACACCGAGAAATCCCGATCGAGCGCGTCTGGCGACCGGACATCGAAGCGGACCGGGCTTATGTAGCTCGCCGTTCCCTCGCGGAAGACGCCGCGCATCGCGGTGAGGAGCTCCTGGTCCTCGACGGTTTCGGTCAGATCCGGCAGCGGGAGCGCCAACTCGTTCTGCGCCTGGTGCGCGAGCTCGTGCGTGATCACCCGCTCAAGGTGCGCGTAGTCATCGCCGAAATGCTCGAGGTCGATTCCAAGCAGCGGCCCGGCCGCCCAGCCGTCGGCAAAGCGGCTGAACAGGAACATTACCGTAGCGTCGACACTTGCACCGGCCGGCACGAACTCCGCTACGCGGGCGCCCGCGCGCGCCGTGATGACGGCTTCGTTCCAGCGAAGCGATGCGAGCACGCGGCGGAATTCCGGAACGTGCAGTGAGACGCCGGCGAGATTCCAGAAGCCCGTGGGATTGACCCACTTGTACAGCAGGTGGGACGGGTCGCGGCGGTGGGCGTGATCGAGGTAGACCAGCAGCCGTTCAGGCGTGATTGCGCGCGCTCCGCGATGCTCGAGCATCGCTTGCCACGCCGGAAGCGCCGCAACAGCGGCGGCTTCCGCAGGGCCTGCGCTGTCGCTGTCGAGATAGTCGAGCAGCCGTTCGGCCCCGCTGTAATCGAAGCGGACGCGGAGCGCGGCGGGCGCGGGCGGAATCGCGTCGGCGCGATAAGTCTTGCCGGAGAACTGCGGAGCGCCCCACCGGTACGCGGCGCGAATGCGCGTGAGCGTCACAGCGGCATCCACCAGTCCGGCCAGGCCGGAATCAGGGACAAACCCCTGTAGTCCCGCCGCAAAGCGTGCCGACCAGAAGCGTCGTTCACCGAGCGGCTCGTAGGCGGTGAGTGCCTGCAAGTCCGCAATGTCGGCGGGACGCGGCAGTTTCCTGAGTGTCTCGAAAAGAAACCGGATTTCGGCGGAGTCGAGCTCGCGCTCCAGGTACGCGATACCCGGCAGAGCGCTCGCCGCGTGCGCGTGCGCCTCGGCGCGAAGTGCGGCGACGGTGACAGGCGCACGGCTCTGCTGAGCGGCGAGCGCGCCCGGCGCGCCGGCGGACAAAGCCACTGGAACGCAGCAAAGGAACAGGACGGACTGGACGGACGCGCGCATGAGAATCCCTCTACCACTAACACTACATCGGCGGCACGCCGCGCGATACGGCGCCGGCCGCAGGAAGCGACGCCAGCCAGGCGGACGCGACCCGCACGTCATCAGGCGTGAGCTGGTGGCCGGCGCGCTGCCACTCGAGCGACACGCTGGCCCCGCCGGAGCTCAGAATCTGCGCCAGCGCTTCGGTCTGGGCCGGCGGCACGATCGGATCGGCGCGTCCGGCGAGCAGCAGCACCGGAACGCCGGACAGCCGCGGCGGAGCCGGAGGCTCGAACGGTACCATCGCGCGGATGAGCACCGCACCAGCCAGGACGCCCGGTCGCAGCAGCAGCATGCTGGCCGCAATGTTGGCGCCGTTGGAGAAGCCGACGGCCACGATGCCGCCGGTGTCGCGGTCGTACGTCTTTGCCGCGGCCTGAACGAAGTCGGCGAGCGCATGGGTGCGGATCCGGAGGTCCTCCTGGTCGAACACCCCCTCCGCCAGGCGCCGGAAGAACCGGGGCATCCCATGCTCGAGGACACCGCCCCGCGGACTCAGGAGCGCCGCGCCGGGAGAAAGCGCGGCACCGAGCGGAAGCAGGTCGCGCTCGTCGCCGCCCGTGCCATGGAGCAGCAGGAGCGTGCGGCGATTGCCCGATGCGGCAGGCGAGAAATGATGCACGAAGCCGAGATCGGGCGCGGCGTCCACGACGTTCTCCATTCCGATGAGCGTTGTGTTGGGCCAGCGGGCGCTACGGCGCAGCAACCTCGATCCGGACCTCCTGCCGCCGGCCGCTCTGCTCCGCGCGCACCGTGTGCGCTCCCGGCAACAGCGCCCAGCGCGCGCCCGGCAGCTCGCGTCCGTCCACGTACCATCGTGTGGCTGCCTGATCGTTGCCGCCCGCGGCGCGGAGAGCAAGTGTCGCATAGCGCGCCTCGACGCCAGGCGGCACGCGGTAGCGATCGCCTTCGCGCGGCGAGAGAATGCGGAAGCCGGCGACAGCCGCGCTGTCCGGCGCGGTTCGCCGTATCGTGCGCTCCGGCTGCGCGGTCCGTTGCCGCCACTCGGCGTACTCGGCCGGGAGAACGAGCGCGCCGCCGCGGTGCCAATCGCAGGCACGAGCGGGTGCCGTGCCCGGCGCGAACCACTCGGTCTCGCCCGGGCAATCAGGCCCCGCGAGCAGCCCCGATACGCGGCAGATTCGAACCGCAATGGCTCCCACGGACTCGGGAGTCGGCAGCGTGCCGGGATCATATCGGGCGGCGGCGGCCAGCACCGCGCGGTGCAGCAGCGGGCCGGCGCCGGTCACGCCGCTCACGCCGGCCATCGGCTGCCCGTCGAAATTGCCGACCCAGACCGCAACGGTGAATCGCCCCGCCACTGCGACGGCCCAGTTGTCGGTGAAGTGACGGCTGGTGCCGGTCTTCGCGGCGACGGGAAACGGAAAGTCGAGCGGCGTCTCCAGCCCGAATCCGGCCACCCGCGCAACCGGATCGTCGAGTATGTCGAGCACGAGCGCGGCAGATGCGGCGCTCATCACCCGCGTACCCGGGTCGGTTCCGCCATCATCCGCGCGCCAGGTGTACGGATGCCAGGTGCCGCCGTTGACGAGTGAGCGATACGCGTTCGCGAGCTCCAGCAGCGTCACGTCGCCATTGCCCAGCGCGAGGCCGAGGCCGTAATGATCGGCGCTCCGCGTGAGCGACGCGAATCCCGCGCGCTGCAGAGTTGCGAGCACGGCGGCGGGCGTCAGGAGGTTGGCGAGCTCGACGGCCGGCAAATTGAAGGAGCTGGCGAGCGCTTCGCGCGCGCGCACCGGCCCGTGATAGCGGCGATCGTAGTTGCGCGGGCTGTAGGGACCCGACGCGGTCTGGTACACGTGGGCGATGTCGGCGAGCACCGATGCTGGCGTATAGCCGTGATCGAACGCGAGTCCATACACGAACGGCTTGAGCGCGGAACCGGGTTGGCGCGCCGACACAACCATGTCCACCTGGCCGGCCGTATCGGCCCAGAAATCGGGAGAGCCCACCCAGGCGAGCACGCCGCCGGTGCGGTTGTCGAGCACCACGAGCGCGGCCTGGCGCACACCCTGATCGCTGAGCGTCGCGACGGTGTGCCGGACTTCGCTTTCGAGCGCCGTCTGCAATGCCGCATCGAGCGATGTGCGCCAGGTGCCCGTCGCCGGAATCGCGCCGGCACGTTCTGCCCGGGCGAGCACGGCCGTGGTGAAGTGCGGTGCCAGAAAGGGGCGTCCGTGCGCCGGCTCCAGCACCGGCTCGGACTCGGCGCGCGCAAGCACGGCCGGCGATGCATAGTGCGCACGGCTGATCCGGGCGAGCGCATACGCGCGGCGGCGCCCGGCACGTGACGCGCTGACGAGCGGGTTGTCGCGGGACGGTGCATGCGCGAGCCCTGCGAGCAGCGCCGCCTGCCCCAGGCTCAAATCCCGCCCGTTTGCGCCGAAGTAGAGCGCGGCGGCCGCATCGACGCCGACGGCCCCTTGCCCCAGCGGCACGCGATTCAGGTACTGCTCGAGGATCGCCTGTTTGCCGAGATGGCGCTCGAGGCGTAGCGCCCACAGTGCCTGCGCTGCCTTGCCGCTCCAGCTTCGCGGCAGCGGCCGCAACATCCGCGCGAGCTGCATCGTGATCGTGGACGCGCCCGATACGACTCGCCCAGCGCCGAGGTCTGCACGGAAGGCGCGGGCCATGGCGCGAAGATCGAGGCCGTGATGATCGTAGAAGCGCCGGTCCTCGGTCGCGACGAACGCGACGATCAGGTCCGGATCCATCTCATCGAGAGACAACCAGCGGCGGAGCGCGCCGTCGTCGCCACGTGTCGTGCGCAGCTCTATCCCGCTTCGATCGAGCAGCGTGACACCGGGCGTGGCGCTCCGTGCGATCATGGAGGCAGGCAGCGGCCACAGCACCCATGCCGCCGCTGCACCGAGCGACAACCCCATGCTCGCGCCAATTATGCCGCCGGCGAGTCGCCACCGCATCAGTGCGCCTTCATCTCGATAGTGAACACGCCGCCGTCCGTCCGACCGTACACCGCGGGATTGTACATCTCCTCGGCGTGTGCCGGCGGCCGCACGAAGACGCCGGGCGTCGTCGCGCGGGCGAGATAACTCGCAGTGTAGGAGCCCGGCCAGAGCACCGTCGCCGCGTACACGAC
>JBDTQV010000067.1:0-8843 GCA_039932015.1 Gemmatimonadota bacterium
AACGTGCGAGTGCAGGCGGCGACGACGCTGGGCGAGCTCGGCGGACCCGATGCCGTCGCCGGTCTGGTTCGTGTGCTCGGCGGCCGCGAGCTCTTTGCCGTTCGGCAGCAGGCGCTCGTCTCGCTCGCCCGAATCGACACTTCCGCGGCGCGCGCACCCATCGCCGCGTGGCTCGCGAGCACCGACTGGCGTGATCGCGCCACCGCGGTGGACGCGCTCGCCGCGGCCGGCGCTTCGCTCCGTCCCTACGTCGCCGACCCGGATCCGCGCGTGATCGCAACCGCTCTCCAGGCCTGGAGCGAGCGGGAGCGGAAGCCAGGCACCGAGCTGCTCGCCGCCGCACGCACGCTGATTTCGGCGCGTGACGCGGCCGTTCGGAGCGTCGCCGCCGACATCCTTGCAAAGGCGCCCGATCCGTCCGACATCCCGGCGCTCGCCGCCGCGTATGTCGCGAGCAGCAGCGATTCGTTTCCAGAGGCCGCCGAGTCTGCGCTCGCCGCGCTCGCGGCGGTCGCGCGCGGGTCCGACAGTGCCGCGACCCGGGTGGATCGCGAATTTCTGCAGCGTACGCCGCGTCCGGAAAACTACCTCATTCGGCGCTGGGCCGAGGGTCGGTGGCCCGCTGCGGCGCGGCGCTGGGGTGCGGCGTTTCCAATTTCTACCAACCGAACCGTTCAGGATTATCGCGAGATCGCGCGCCGCTTCATCTTTGGCCCCGACGCGATCGCCCGCCCGCATGTGTTCATCGAGGTGGCGGATCGCGGCATCATTGACATCGAGCTGCTCGGACGCGACGCGCCACTGACCGTCGCGAATTTTCTTGGCCTCGTCGACCGCCATTATTTCGACGGGAATCGCTGGCATCGCGTCGTGCCCAACTTCGTCATACAGGACGGCGACCGGCGCGGCGATGGCTGGGGCAGCCCCGGCGGTGCCATTCGCGACGAGATCAACCGGGTGCGCTACGATAGTCCGGTGCTCGGCATGGCGTTGTCAGGGCCCGACACCGGGTCCGGCCAATGGTTCATCAATCTCAGCCCGCAGCCGCATCTCGATGGCACATACACTGTCTTCGGCCGGCTCGCTGGCAACATCGGCCCGCTGACCCGCGTCACGCAGGGCGACCTGATCCGCACTATCCGCCGGTGAGTGACTCATGAAGTCTCGTACGGCCATCCTCACGGCCGCCATTGTCGGGCTGCTCCTCCCGGCCACGGCCCGCGCGCAGTTCTTCGCGTTCGGACAGAACAAGATTCAGTATCGGAAATTCGAGTGGCGGGTGCTCAAGGGCCGTCACGTCGACTTGTACTACTATCCCTCCGAAGCCGACCTGGCGCCCGTTGCGCTCGCATCCGCTGAAGAGAGCTACGACACGCTTGCGCTCAAGTTTGGCCATGAGGTGTCGGTCCGCATTCCGCTCGTGGTCTATGCCTCGCATGTGGACTTCGAGCAGACCAACATTCTGCCGTTCACGCCCCCCGAAGGGCTGCTCGGTGCCACCGACTTTCTAAAGCGGCGGGTGACCCTGCCGTTCCGTGGCAATCTCGCCGAGTTCGAGCACACGCTCCGTCACGAGCTGACGCACGTCTTTCAGTTGAGCCTCTCGACTGACGCGTACTATCAGTCACCGCGCGGTGGCCACGTCCAGCTCCCGCTCTGGTGGACCGAAGGGCTCGCCGAATACTGGTCGGCCGGTGAGGACGCGCGCGACGAGATGATTCTGCGCGACCTGACGCTCACCGGTCGCCTTCCGACGCTCGCGCAGCTCTCCTACGTCGACGGCTTCATCGTCTACCCGCTCGGCGGACGCATCCATCGCTGGCTCGCGCAGACGTACGGCGACTGGCGGGTGGCGATCATGTATCAGGAGCTCGCGCGACATGAGAGCTTCGAGCGCGCCATCGAGTCGATCTACGGCCGTACCCTCACGCAACTGAATGACGAGTTTCAGCTCGCGATGCGCCGGGCCTACTACCCGACCGCCGGTTCGCGCGCGCCGCTGCCGGTTCTCGCGCGTGAGGTGGCAACGCTCGCCATCAAGCCCGCGTATGTCCGCGACTCGACGCCGGATGGCCTCGGGCAGGTGGTGTATATGTCACCCGTCACCGGCTACATGACGATCTACGGCCGCGAGATCTACAATCGCGACGCCGCACGCGCGGGGCGGGCCCGCTCGCTCGTCGTGTCTGGTCGATCGGCCGGTCTCGAATCGTTCCATCCCTTCGACAGCCGGCACGACACCTCCCGAAAGGGGCTGTTGCTGTTTTCGGCCCGCTACCAGGATCGTGACGCGTTGGTCATCTGGGACCTGCGACGGCGGAAAGTTGTCGGGCGGTATCAGTTTCCCGGGCTGGTGTCGATTCTGTCGCCGGCATGGATGCCCGATGGGCGGAGCGTCGTCTTCAGCGGCCTGTCCGAATCCGGCCACTCCGATCTCTACCGCGTCACGTTGCCGGACGGTACGCTCGAGCCACTCACGCATGACCGGTATCAGGACACCGATCCGGCCCCGAGCCCCGACGGCAGGGAAGTGGTGTTTGCATCCGATCGCACGACCGGCGGACGCCACGGCGCGGTCAACCTGTTTGCGCGCGACCTCGCGACCGGTGCCGTCCGCCAGTTGACGAGCGGAGCATGGGTGGACGAGACCCCTTCATGGGGGCCGGACGGGCGCATCTATTTCACATCGGATCGCGACGGCGTGCTGAACGTCTTCTCGATCGACACCACCGGTGCCGGCCGCCGCGAGACGTCAGCGTGGACCGGCGCCTTCGACGCCGTGGCGCTGCCGAATGACCGCGGCCTGCTGGTCGGGGGGTTCCACAACGGCAGCTTCAACATCTACGCGTACCCGGCTGACAGCGCCGCCCGCGCGGACACCTTCCCGGCGCCTCGAATTGCGCCGCCCGCGAATGCCGTGGCCTGGGCGTGGCCGTCGGTCACCGACAGCACGGGCGCAAGTACCGACCAGCCATACCGGTCGCACTACACGCTGGATATCGCGACAGGCGATGTCGCATTCATTCCCGGCTTCGGCGGAGTGCAGGGGCTCGCGTTCCTGATGAGTGACCTGCTCGGCGACAACATGATCTTCGGCAGCATTGCATCGTATCAGGGAGCGGGAATCGGCCGTGGCGTGGGAAATTTCTTTCACAATCTCAACGTCACCGGGGTGTACCTCAATCAGCGCCACCGCGTGAACTGGGGCATCGGCGGGTTTCGCCGGGCCGGCTCGAATTTCGAAGGCGATCGGGTCGTCGCCTACGACGAGACGGCAGTCGGCGCGCTCGGCCTGCTGCGTTATCCGCTGACGCGGTTCTCGCGCCTGGAAGGCACCGTCACGATCGAACGGTCCGATCGCACCGACTTCACCCTGCCGGTCGAGACACCGCGCCGTGTGGGGTGGATCGCATCGAATTATGTGAGTTTCGTGCGCGACAATTCGCTCTGGATCGAATCGGGTCCCATTGACGGTGGCCGCATCGCGCTCACGGCCGGAGTGTCGAGCGATTTCTCCAATAGCCGCTTCGACAGCTTTCTACTCGTCGGCGACCTCCGCAAGTATCTGCGCATCGGCCGCCGAGTGAGTTTCGCCACCCGAGCGGTCGGATTCTACAGCAGCGGAGATCGTCCGAGCCGCGTAAACATTGGCGGCACCGGGGGCCTGCGCGGATATCCCAACTTTCGCTACATCGTCGGCTCGAAGGCCTACATGTTCAACCAGGAGCTCCGCTTTCCCGTGTTGCGAAGCCTCACTCTGGGCTTTCCGTTCGGTGATCTCCGGCTGCCGGAGTTTCAGGGGGCGTTGTTTTTCGACGCGGGTCGCGCTTGGTTCCGTGATCCTTCCGTACGCCCCGTCCTCGGGAGCTACGGATTTGGCATCCGGCTCGCCCTCGCACCGCTCGCCGTGCTGCGGCTCGACGTCGGCCGCCGTTTCGCGGGGAATGATTTCGGGAGTTACGGCCTTTCCGCATCGGATAAGCGTCGCAGCTTCGTCGCCTTCTTCTTTGGCTATAACTACTGATGCTGCAACGTTTTTTAATTGACCGACACGGTGTCCTGATCTATCTTGTCCTCGGCCTTGCCGCCTGCGGGCCAAAGCGGATGGAGTCGCTGGTGTCTCCTGCCGCAGGCCCGGTTACACGTGAACAGGTGGCAGGGTGGGTCGCCGCGACGGCCCCCACCGGATACCGCCATCAGCGTTTCCGGTGGCAACTGCAGGACGAGCGCGGTGCGGCCGGTGGTCATGGTTCCGTGCGATTCGCGCAACCGGATTCGGTGCGCCTCGATATTGCCGGTCCGTTCGGCGCCGGACGTGCTGCCGCCGTCGTGATCGGGGATTCGGCCGCATGGACCGATCCGCCCGACGCGATCGCCCGGCTCGTCCCGAGCTATCCGCTGATGTGGGCGCTCTTCGGCGCCGCCCGCATGCCGGCCCCGAATGCAACGCTTCGCGGGACGGAGACGGCGGGCTCCACCGCGTGGCAGTACGTGTCCGGTATCGACTCGGTGGCGTACGTGCACACGACGGGCGCGCAGTCTCACCTGCTGACTGAAGTGCGCCAGGGCGCAAAGCTCCTTGGACGCGTCGACGCCACGCTTGGCCCGGACGGTCGCGCTGTGTCGGCGCGGCTCACCGTACCCAGCGTTCCTGCGCGACTCGACCTGACCTTCACCGCGAGTACGACGCCTCCTGCGTTCACGCCTGATATCTGGCTTCCTGGCCAGCATTAGTCTCGCGATCGTCACCGCCTGCTACGGCTTTGCAGGCGGGGGACTGCCGCCCGCGATCAAGACCGTTGCGGTACTCCCGTTTGATAATCTCACGCCTGAGGCTGCGCTCACCCAGCAGATCTCGGTCGCGGTGCGTGAGGCGGTGCAGAACCGGCTGGGCCTCAGGCAAGCCGGTGAAGCGCAGGCCGACGCGATCGTGCGCGGCTCGATCACACGGTATGAGCCCGACCTGCCGGTCGCCTATACCGGCAACGCGACCGGCGCCGGAGTGACCGTCACGCGCCGCCTCGTGCAGATTACCGTTTCCGTCGAGATCTTCGATCAGAAGACCAACCGCGCGCTGTGGCAGCGCAGCGGCTTGACCGTCGAAGGCGATTACGAGCCCGGCCGCGAAGCTGACGGCCGGCAGAAAGCGCTCGATCGCCTGATCGTCAACATCGTCGAGGGAGCGCAATCGCAATGGTGACCGTCGCAGGTGGCCGGCGCGGATCCAGTACCCTCGGTTGCCTCGTCTCGCTCGCCATCTTTGGCGGCGCCATCTATTACGGCATTGCTGTCGGTGAGCATTATTGGCGCTACTATCAGCTCCTTGACGAGATGCGCCAGCAGGCCAGCCTCGCACCCAGTCTGGTCGATCCGGTGATTCGCCGGCGGCTGGTGAGCAAGGTGGACGAGCTCGGCCTCCCCAAGGAAGCTCGCAAGTTCCGCATCAACCGGAGCGTGAAAACCCGTACGATCTCGATCGAAACCGAATACGCCGACAGCGTCAATCTTCCGTTCTTCCGCCACGCGTTCACCTTCCGGCCGCGCGCAGAAGAACCGCTGTGATCGCTCGCGCGCGGCCTGCCGCTCACATCCGGAGTCACCGTGCCTCGTCCTGACGGCCGCGCCGCCGACCAGCTTCGTCCCGTCGTGCTGGAGCGGCAGGCGAATCCATATGCCGAAGGTTCCTGCCTCATCCGCATGGGCGGAACGCTCGTGCACTGCACCGCCAGCGTCGACACCGGGGTCCCCGGATTCAAGAAGGGCAGCGGTGAGGGGTGGGTGACGGCGGAATATTCCATGCTTCCGCGCGCCACGGCGGAACGCACGCAGCGGGAGCGGAACGGTCCCGGCGGTCGCACGCAGGAGATTCAACGGCTGATCGGACGCTCGCTCCGTGCCGCGATGGGCACGATGGCGTTCGGCGAATACACCATCCGAATTGACTGCGATGTGCTTCAGGCCGATGGCGGCACCCGGACCGCAAGTATCACGGGCGGGTGCGTCGCCCTCGCCGACGCGTGCACGTGGCTTGCCGCGAAGACCGGTGCACCGTCGCCGTTTGGCCAGCTCGTTGCCGCGGTGTCGGTCGGGGTCGTCGACGGCGAGATTCGCTGCGACCTTGCCTATCTCGAAGATCGCGACGCCGGCGTCGACGCCAACATCGTGATGCGTCATCCCGGCGAGTACGTCGAAGTGCAGGGAACCGGAGAACATGGCACCTTTTCGCGCGCCGAGCTGCAGACGCTCCTCGACTACGGCGAGCGCGGTATCGCCGACCTCTTCGCGATGCAGCGGAAGGCGCTCGGCTGGTGAAACTGCTGTTCGCGAGTCGGAGCACCGGCAAGCAGCGCGAGGCGCGGCGGGTGCTCGAAGCCGCGGGACACGATGTGGTGTTTCCGGACGACGCCGGCATTCCGGAAACGGCGGCGGAGGACGCACTCGAATCGGGCGATTCGTTCGAGATCAACGCGCGTCGGAAGGCGGAGTACTTCGCGCGCCTCTCCGGGCTGCCAACCGTGGCGGATGATTCCGGGCTCGAGGTCACCTCGTTGGGCGGCGCTCCCGGTGTCCGCTCCAAACGCTGGGCGGGGGCGACCGGTCCGACCGAAGCCGTCGATGCCGCCAACAACGCCGAGCTCCTGCGGCGGCTGCGCGGAGCAGCCCCGGAGCGTCGCCGCGCGCGCTACCGGTGCGTGCTCGTCCTGTTTCGAAGCGGCACGGCTGTCCCGGAAATCTTCGAAGGCGCATGCAATGGCACGATTCTGGAAGAGGGACGCGGGACCGGTGGTTTTGGCTATGACCCGCTTTTTCTGAGCGATGACCTCGGCCGCACCTTCGGCGAGGTGCCTCAGGAGGAAAAGAACGCCGTCAGCCACCGCGGCCGCGCACTCGCGGCACTCGCCGGGGCGCTTCGCGCCGGTTGACCCGATGGTTACCCAAGCATGTGAGCAGACCTGAAATGCGCAAATTAAGCTCTGTCGTCCTTCTCGCAGCGGCCTTGTTCCTGAGTGCACCCGCCGCCGCTCAAATCGCTGCAGCACCACCGGCCGGCTCCGCCCAGGCCGTCGCGCAGCGCGCCCTCACTGCGCTCGCCACCCGGAACGCCGACGCTTTCACCCGCGAGTCCCATCCCCAGGAACTCGCCATGTTCCGGGCCCGCATGCTGCCGGGCATCCAGCAGGCCATGAACACCGCGCAGAAGGATCAGGTTCTCACTGTCTTCGCGCCGGCCAAGACCTTCGCCGAGATCGAGAAGCTTCCCGCCGACCGGCTCTTCACGCGGTATTTGCAGGGGGCGATGAATCAGATGTCCGCCACCAAGCTGCAGATCACCAATACCGTGCTCGGCCAGGTCGCCGAGGGCGACTCCCTCGCCCACGTGGTGTATCGGCAACGGATCGTCGCGGGCACCAACCCGCCGGCCAGCAACGTCGCGCTGCTGAGTCTGCGCCGGTCGCCCGGCGGCTGGAAGGTCATCATCGAAGCCGGCATGATGGGCACTACAGGAGCGCAGCCGCCGGCGCGGTGATCGCGCCGGGCATGCTCGCGAGACTATCTTCTGAGCCCGGACGCGACCTGCGTCCGACGGGGTGTGGCGCAGTCCGGTAGCGCGCCTGCTTTGGGAGCAGGAGGTCCCGGGTTCGAATCCCGGCGCCCCGATTCGTCCAAATGCCGGAGAAGATCAAAGACGTCCCCTCCTCGACCGCGTCGGATCGAGGCGTCCACTGTAAGCGCGGGGATCAGCGCCTTGCACTCCCATCCACCTGCCTGCCGCCCTCGCGACTCCTGGCTGCAGATTGCCGCACGTCCGCTCCCTGTCCGCAGTCTCCCGCCTCGACGCCGTCGCTCGATGCCGAGTGCGCGGCCTCCTGGAGTTGCCGCACCGCGCTGAGTGGCTCATTGAGAGCCACCCCGTTCACGACCGCGCGATCGGATAACGTTCGCGCATCGTGACCCGTCAGTGTCTCGTAGATGGTGATTGCGACAAGATAGGTGCCGGCCGGCGACGGGTGTGCGCCGTCGGGGCCGTATAACAGCGCGCTAGGGTATTGCCGCAACGTGCGTTCCCATGCGACGCTTGTCGGCAGCAACACGGCATTGACCGCCGCGGCCGCGGCCAAGCTGCCGGCGAAGCAGAAATCGCCGCCCGCCGACGCCCACGTCACGTAGAGCGCGGTGCGCGCACCGCCCGCCCGCGCGAGCACGTCGAACTGCCGTACATCATTGACCAGATCGGCATTAAACGCGGAGTCACTGGTCGAACCTGTCTGGAGCACCACGTAATCCCACCCGCCGCGTTGAATCGCCGCCCGAGCCTCGCTGCCCGCCACCAGGTGTCTCCCGAGCCCGACTCTCGGGCCTGCCACCATTTCAGTGCGAATCCGGTCGCCGTTCCCGGCGGCAACCCCTGTCAGGGTTGCGGGCAGGTCGTTCACGTAGGTCAGGCTATTGCCAATAAAAAGCACGGCGAGCGTCACCGATGATCCCGCGGGCGGCGGGAGGGGATCGACGATCGGACCTTCGATCGTGGGATCGCCGCCGTTCGCACAGGCGACAAGCACGACGGCGCTGATGACACCAATCACCCATCGCAGGTTGTGCGTGATCATTGCAGCCTCCCGGCGTGCGAGATCTTGCTCCCTGCTGTTTACACGAGATCGGGACCGCAGAAGCGACACGCGACGCGGTATCTCGCCGCCGACGTCCGGCACCGCCGCAAGGCGGCGGTGCAAGGCGGTGGTGCAAGGCGTCAGTGCAAAGTGCTGCGGCGGGAGCTCGCGGCGCCGCGGCGAATGGTTTCGACATCGGAGCATCGGGATGTGGCCGCGTTGGATTTTGGCGCC